>NZ_CP139992.1:4200000-4500000 GCF_034424155.1 Hafnia alvei
CTGTTAGATCACTACCCCGAACATTTTTGCTACTACTCGGTCGATATCACCCGCACCGAAAGCATCAGTGAATTTGTTGCCGCCGTTGAACAACGCTTTGGCCGTCTTGACGTACTGGTTTCCAACGCAGGTAAAAACGTCTTTAAAGGTATTGATTGCGAGCTGGAAGATTGGCACCACAATCTCGATCTTAACCTGCGCTCACATTGGTACATGGCGAAATGCTGCCGTGGGATGTTAGAGAAATCACGGGGCGTTATTTTGGTGATGACCTCAAACCACGCTTTTTCAACCATGCCAGGCTGCGCGCCTTACAATATCACCAAGCGTGCGTTGCTCTCACTGGTACAAAGCCTCACCATTGAATGGGGCTCGGCTATTCGCAGCGTGGGAATTGCACCTGGCTTTATTGATACTGCAGGAAATCAGGTTTGGTTTGACTCACAGGGTGACGGAGAAAAGGCGCGGCAGGAAACTATCGCCAAACATCCCGTTGGCCGTATTGGGACATCTGAAGAAGTGGGCGAACTTTGCCTGTTCTTATCCAGCCCAGCGGCTGGGTTTATCGCGGGCACCACCATCGTGATGGACGGTGGACGTAGCGCTCTGATGCAAGACTGATTAACTGATCATCCAATAAAAAAGGCGCACTACCTTAATCGGTAGGCGCTTTTTTGCTACAGAGCACAACATTGAAAGTCATTGATTCCTAAAAAGTGTTGCTGAGATTTTCAATTTGAAGCATCCAGATAACAACGCTCATTTCTGCATCTCTTTGAATTAAAAATAATTTATATATCTTTACCTTCAAAGTCGCGAGAAAAGCTTCCCAACGACCTACCTCTAGACATAAATTCTTGCAGTGCAAATTGGACAGATATCGAAGGTTTTATAGAATCTGTTGTCCAAGCTACTGACCAAATAAAAGCGAATTAGCTTAACACGCTGAATAGTTTAATTTTTAACCATTGAGAACAATTTCATGAAGAAAACACTGTTAGCCTTATTCGTTCTCTCACCGTTCGCCAGCTTGGCCGCAGCGCCAGCACAGCCGATGATCGGCAACTATCATGCGGTAGGCTATACCACCTGCGGCGGGTTCAAAGTGCTCTCCAGCGCCATCAGTAACGAGAATGTGATGGTGTTGCAAATCACCGATCCTATCAGCAAGGCATCGCAGATTTATTACGGGAATCGTACTGACGACGAGAGCGAGAAAGTGCAGTATGTGCTGTCTAATTACGATGAGAAAACCAAACAGTTCACGCCAGATCCATCGAATACCACCATCAATTTCGGCATCAAAATGGGCCATCCTGGCACACCGGGCAATGACTTATACAATCTGACGATGGCTGGCCAAACCTATATTTGTAAGCAGTTCACCATCTTCAATTCATTAAGCAAAAAATAAAATCGTCTAATTTGAAGACGTAAAAAAGCCATCTGCAAATAGCTGATGGCTTTTTTGTTTTTTTATTTAAATCAAACTGCTACAACTTCTCACCATTGCTCTCAATCACTTGCTTATACCAATCGAAACTCTGTTTTTTCGACCGCTCCTGCGTGCCAGTGCCATCATCATGTTTATCAACATAGATAAAGCCATAGCGCTTACTGTATTGACCGGTTGTGAAAGAAACGCAATCGATGCAGCCCCACGGGGTATATCCCATAAGCTCAACGCCGTCATCGATCACCGCTTTTTTCATCTGCTCAATGTGGGATTTTAAATACGCGATGCGGTAATCATCGTGAATTTGCCCATCGGCGCCGGCTTTGTCGACCGCGCCAAAGCCGTTTTCAACGATAAACAGCGGTTTCTGATAACGCTCATACAATATGTTCAGCGTATAACGCAGGCCTACGGGGTCGATCTGCCATCCCCATTCTGACGCTTTCACATGCGGGTTCGGCACCGATCCCTCAAAGCCGGCCAGCGCCGTACCTGTTCCCGCCGAGTTCGCCTGCACCGCATTACTCATGTAGTAGCTCAGGCCGATATAATCCGCACATCCGTCTAACAAAATCTGCTTATCATCCGGTTGCATTTCAATGTGATACCCTTTGCGCTCCCACTCTTTAAGAATGTATGAAGGGTAATAACCACGCATATGCACATCGCCAAACAGGAAACGCTCACGCATCGCTTCCTGCGCATACATCACATCATCGGGATGGCAGGAGTACGGATAGAGCGGCACCATTGCAATCATGCAGCCGATTTGTAGCGCAGGATTAATATCGTGCCCTAATTTCACCACCTGTGCGCTGGCAACGAACTGGTGATGCAGTACCTGATACATGCACTCTTCAGGGTTAGGCTCATTGGTGTAAATCACCCCTGAACAGCAATAACCAAACAGCGGTGTTTTCCAGTTACGCTGGTTGTTGATCTCGTTGAACGTCATCCAGTATTTCACTTTATGCTGGTAACGTTTAATAACCACTTCGCTAAAGTGAACAAAGAAATCAACGACTTTACGATTTTTCCAACCGCCGTACTCTTTCACCAAATGCCACGGCATTTCGAAATGCGACAGCGTAATCACCGGCTCAATGCCGTATTTCAACAGCTCATCGAACATCTCATCGTAAAACTGTAGCCCCGCTTCATTCGGTTCTACTTCATCCCCATTCGGGAAGATGCGCGACCACGCAATCGAGGTGCGAAAACATTTAAAGCCCATCTCAGCAAACAGCGCGATATCACCTTTGTAGCGATGATAAAAATCGACCGCGTCGTGGTTGGCATAAAGATAACCGTCTTGGATACCGTCGGTGATCACGCGATCGACGCCATGCGATCCGCTGGATAAGACATCAACGATGCTTGGCCCTTTGCCGCCCTGATCCCAGCCGCCTTCAACCTGATGAGCCGCGACCGCGCCGCCCCACAGAAAATCATCCGGTAACCGTTGTTGTTTCATGCTGTTACTCTCTTCTTTAATGAATTTTGTTACGTAATCAAGCGACTTCAGGCTGCGCCGCTGCTTTGGTATCTGTCACTGCTGCTGGAATTTCTTCTTTAAATCCGGCAAACCAGGTGAATACGGCACCGAGGACAAAGGCCACGCTTATCGACAGGACGAAACCAAGGAACTGAGGCAGATGCCCTTCTTTGAAGAACACCGGCAGCACCGCAATCCCAGGGATACAGTAACTCCACGATACCGCATTGAAGGAGCCGGCAATGGCACCGCCGACCGCACCCGCCATGCAGGCACAGACCATCGGACGTTTTAAGCGTAATGCCACGCCATAAATTGCAGGTTCAGTAATCCCGAACAGACCCGTCATCCCCGCAGATAGCGCAACGCGCTTCATCTCGGCATCTTTAGATTTCAGGTAAACGCCCAGAACTGCGCCCGCCATGGCAAACACGGCGGAGGCTTGCAGGCCAGTAAAGGTGTCGTAGCCCAAAGTCGCGTAGTTGCCGACGGTGACAGGAGTAATCCCCCAATGCACGCCCAAGGTAACTAACGGTGTCCACAGCGCGCCAACCACAAAACCAGCTACCGCAGGACTAAGGTGATAAAGCGTGTTGTAAACCCCGCCGATGGCACCGCCAATCATGTTGCCAATCGGGCCAAATACCAGCAGAGTCAGAGGAACAATAATCGCCAGACAGAACATCGGCGTGAACAGATTGCGGATCACCAGCGGCAGAATTCGTTCAAAGAAACGCTGCACATACGACATCATCCACACCATCAAAATGATCGGAATAACCGCCGAGGTGTAGCTCAAATACTCCACAGGCATACCTAAAAACGTCAGTGGATCTGCGCTAAGCGGGATCCCCACAACTTCCGTTAGCACACGGGCGATCTGTGGATTATTTACCGCTTCTTTCATCAGCTCCTGCATCGCCGGATCGGCTGAGTTGACCAGCAGGATCTTGTTGGCTGTCAGCATGCTCATGTAGTCAGGGCAAACCAGCGCACAGGCGGCAATCACGGCAGTAAATGGATTAACGTTAAATTTCTTCGCAGCGGTGTAAGCCACCATCACCGGCAGGAAAGTAAAGCCGGTCCATGAAACGAAGTTCAAGATACGGTACGTTCCGCTGGCAGGATCCATCCAGCCTAAAACGGCAAACAGCGAAATCAGCCCCTGCAAAACACCACATGCCGCCAGCGGGTAGAGGAAAGGCGCAAAAATACTGGAAATGATATCCATCAGACGGCTAACAATGCCGACGTTAGGTGCGCTGACGGCGGCATTTTCATCCACCTGAATCAGCTTTAGCACTTCTCGATAGGCATCACCCACATGGTTCCCAATCACCACCTGTAATTGCCCGCTAGACTCAATAACCGTAATAACGCCTTTAACACGCTTAAGGGTTTCTTTATCTACCTGCGAATTATCTTTTAATACAAATCGTAGACGCGTTGCACAATGTGTGACATTAATCACATTATTATCGCTACCAATTAATTTTACAATTTCCTTGGCCGAGTCCGCATAATTAATTGCCATAGAATGAGTCCTTCTGTAGGAACAGAACCCCCTTTTAATAAACGGAGGGGAATATTTATGATTTATAATTTGGATAGTAGCAAAGAATTAATTAATGTCACGATATAACAAAAAAACGCAAATGTGATTTGTTACGTCAAAGAAACACGCTGTTTTTTATCAGATCAATGTCTCAATTATTAACTAGAAATATTCTTTGCTAATTTCTTTCCTATTGCCTCTAGCATATAAATAACCGGAACCTGAGTGGTGATATTATATTCACTGGCAATCAGGATTTGTGGCATGTGATAGGAAAGATTGAAGTCTGCCATGCGGGCTAAAGAGGAGGTTTCACTGTTGGTAATGCTGATGATTTTACAGTGATGTAGGCTAAACTGGCTCGCCAGTTTTAATATCTCTGGAGTTTCACCAGAAACGGATAAAATAATCGCAATCGCGTTTTTATACATATCCGTACTAATAGGATAATAGGGATCATCAATATAATTACTAAACTTGCCTACGTTAGAGAAAAAACGTGCACCGTATTTCCCTAGCGTGCCGGACGTACCAGCACCAACAAATATTATTCTTTCCGCCTCAGCAATTTGTTCCGCCGTGCGCGTAATAAGTTCTTCAAACTCATCATTATGAATACTTTTAAAGAAGCTCATTATTTCACTCGCTCCGGAGGTCAATAATAATTTCTCTTCTTGCTCAAGATAAAGTTTAAAACGAATACGAAATTCAGAATAGCCACTGCAATTCATTTTTTTGCAAAAGCGTAATATGGTGGTGGTGGAGACATCCGCTTCATCCGCCAACTCGCGGATAGTCATATACATCACCTTATCTTTATTTTTGATGACATAGTTATATACCATCAATTCCAAGCCATTCAGCGTCGATAAGGCGATATGGGTAAACATGCGAGTATCCAGTAACAAGTTATCGTGACAAAGTATCAGAACATCATAGCGATGACAAAGTATCTCAGACCTCAGAGGCGAAGCCCCCCTAAACAAGCTTTATGCCTGAGCACAAAAAATATGCGCGTGCTCAGGCAGATTATCTTTACTCTCCTTGAATGTCTTTCGCTATCGCGGTTTTAAAATCATCCATTGGGCAGAAACCGTTGGCATCAATTTTACAACCATCGATTTGTAAAACCACACGCTGAGCCGGTGATGACAATGATAACGGCGTAGCATTGCGGATTTGATCGGTTGACTGATATACGTATTCAATCTTCATCAAATCACGATTGTCGTTTTTATCATGCCAACGTTGGAAAACAATTTTCCCGCTGATTGGGGTTTTCTCATATTGCTTAGGCAGTTCATATTCGGCCGTTTTCATGGCTGCTAATAAAGACGCAATGTTGGAATCATGCCCCACCAGCACCGCAACCTTCGCTTTATGAGCGTCTGCCGCAAGCGCGTTGTTATCTGGCGTTCCCACCAGCGCTGCGCTGACAAAACGCATCAAAGGTGCCGCCGCATTTTGGGCGACTGCCGACGAGCCAAACAGGGTTTCATGATAAAGATTCTTTATCTCTTCCAATTGCTGCCACTGTTTTTCATCGGTGATTTGTCCCCAAGCCACCTCTTTCAGCGGATATCCTTCGTAATACTGCAGCATAAACCCATCAGATGCGCCGGTTCCTACGCGTAGCGGCCCCGTAATCCCAGGTTCTTTGTCCTGAACGATATTGACCGTATTTGGCTGTTCCGCCAAAGAGCAGGTTTTTTTCTCGGTACAAACTTTCGATTGCCCGTAGTCCATCACCTGCTGAAGTACCGCATAGTTAGGTTTCAAGCGCTCGTTAAGACCGTCAATCCCCCCCTGTCCCGCATGTTGGTTAATCGACTCGATGGCTTTTTGTTTGAACTCATCAGTGACTTTCGCGGTAATTATCGGGTTAAACGTTGGGTCCATGGTGCCAATTTTGGCCTGATGATTCACCTTGAGTGAACACTCGGGAAATGCGCCGCTGACAAAGCTTTTCGCGGTATCAATGGTGCGAGGTAGGCTATTCGCATAAACAAATACGGCACCGTCGGTTGGGCAACCCCCCGCAGGCAAAATGCCGGTTTGGGCAAGCCAATCGCGCATATATTTACCAAAGAGTGTTTCTACTTCAGCCCCTTTCGGCGTCAGCAATCCCCCTTCCGTTTTCCATACTGGCCATTGGTGTGGCGTCGATTCTGCCAAGATATCGCCATATCCCACCAGCGGTGCACGAATACCATGACGGCTAAAAATGAGAACTTGCTCTAGCTGGTAACCCTCAGGCGCGGCGGGAGAAACATCCGCAGACTGAGCCGCCAGCGGAATGAATAACGCCAATGCGCTCAGTGAGAAAAAGCCCTTAGTTATTTTTTTCATTTGCTCGTTTCCTTATACAAATTGAAGGGTTACCGAATGGAATTAACAGGACTTAGTGTAGATAGGTATCTCCGTGATGTTCTTGTCACGCTTCACATAACAGGGCTAATCATGCTCATTGCGCAGAGCGCCATGCAGGATCTCTCTTCCAGAAAAGTCCGGTTGTCCCACATTTTCAATCCGCTATGGTCTGTGCCTATAAGAGAGAACAATGGGAGAGTCAGCATGTATTTACGCCCTGACGAAGTCGCACAGGTACTTGAACGAACTGGGTTTATTAGAGATTACGTGACCGATAAAGCCTATGGTTTTCACAAAGGCGATCACTACGTCTATGTTAACCGTGAGGCCAGAATGGGCCGAACTGCGCTGGTAATCCACCCAGCGCTCGGACAGAAAAGTCTTAAATTTGCGCACCCCGCCGAACCACTACGTAGCAGCGTGGCCTATACGCGTTTCCCTCAGGATCCCCATGCCGTAGAGACCGCGTTCGTTGGTATTCCACATGGTTTTACCTCGCGCGCGCGCCTCAGCCAGTATTTGGAAAAAATGTTCCAATAGCGACAGCGCTGAAAATGGGGCAAAAAAAACCTCTGCCGTGCGGGTGCTAGGCAGAGGCAAACTCTTGCAGCTATAGCGCTGTTTTATACAGGCTTATTATTAAAATTCATGACCACATCACATGGCCGATCAGCGGGGCTAGAACCACGGTCACTACCCCCGCTAACATCATAACTAAACTTGAAACCACGCCTTCGGTCTGCCCTATTTCATAGGCTTTCGCGGTCCCCGCGCCATGCGACGAAGCCCCTAATCCGGCTCCTTTCGCCATACCGCTGCGCACCGCCAACCGTAGGAATAAAATATCGCCAACCGCCATACCGAAAACGCCGGTAATCACCACAAACAGCGCCACTAAATCAGGTTGCCCACCTAGCTGTTTAGCCGCTTCCAACGCAAATGGCGTGGTGATTGAACGCACAGCCAAGCTGCGCTGAACTTCCTCCGGCAACGTTAACAACCGAGCCAACCAAACCGAACTGCTCACCGCAACGACCGTTGCCGTAATCACGCCCGCGCTCAATGACATCCAGTGGCGGCGAATGACCGTCATGTTTTCATAAACTGGCACCGCAAACGCGATGGTGGCTGGGCCCAATAGCCAAAGCAGCCAATGGCTCTCTCCCATGTAGTCCTGATAGGAAACATGTGTTACCACTAAAAACAGCACCAAGATCAGCGGCGTTAAAACCAGCGGCATCATCCAAATGGTGTGAAGGCGACGGTATATTTTCTTATTGGCAAAATAGAGCGCTAACGTCATCAACAGGCACAGCACACTAATACTTAAACTGCTCATGCGCGATCTCGCTTATAGGCCGCAGATTGCTTTTTACGCTGTAGATAAATCTCGAAACGATAAACCCGATCCACTACCAGCGCGGTCAAACCAAGCGTAAGTGTGGTACTCACCGCAATCACGGCAAAAATTCGCCAACCTTCTACCATTAATAGCGAAGCGTAATTCACTACCGCGACCACGGCAGGAACAAAAAACAGCAACATTTCAGCCAATAACCAACGCGACCCTGCCTTTACCCACTTGATAGGCAAAACGCGTAAAACGATCATCGCCAGCAGCATCAGCATACCCACGATATTGGCAGGAAGAGGAAGGTGGAATCTAACCACAGCCCATTGTGCAACCAAAAACAGTGCGGCATACAAAGCAACCTGAACAGGCACCTGTAAGCGGCTTAGGACGAACGGTGCGCGAGAGCGCAACGCCAGAGACATGATAACCTCAGAATGAGCAAAAGTGTGAATGAGCGCACAGTATAGGCAGTAAACAATACCTGCATAAAATGAATTAATATTATTGCCTTTATGCCAAATTGGCATACTTTGTTATTCCATCAACAAAACGCTCTTATGGAGACACCATGGACGTCAGAACGCTGCGCTATTTTGTCGAAGTGGTACGCCAACAAAGCTTTACCCGCGCGGCGGAAAAACTGTTTGTTACCCAGCCAACCATCAGCAAAATGCTGCGCCATCTAGAAGATGAGCTGGGATGTACGCTGCTCATTCGTGAAGGACGCCGTTTACATCTTACCGACAGTGGACAAGCGGTTTATCAACGCGGCCTAGCCATACTGGATCAATTTAGCCAATTAAGAGCAGAGCTAGAAGATATCAGCACGGTGAAACGCGGCCAGCTTAAGTTAGGTATTCCTCCAATGGTCGGTACCCAAATGGCCGGATTGATTAATGAATTCCGCCATAACTATCCGGGAATCGAACTGATTATCTCCGAGTTTGGCGGGCTTACCGTTGAGCAGGCCGTATTATCAGGTGAACTCGATCTCGCCCTGACCGCGCTCTCCGGTGATACCGACGGCGACATCGCGTCGCTGCCGCTGTTCAGCCACCCGCTATGCGTTTTAGTGCCTCGCACCGAAGAGTGGCTATCGCGCACCAGCATTGCTATGCCCGAACTCGCCGAGCAAAACATTCTGATCTACAACGAAGATTTCGCGCTCTACAAACAGCTAATGCAGGCCTTTGCTGCCCATAATGTAACGCCACAAATTGCGGTTCGCAGCGGACAGTGGGACTTTCTCGCCGCCATGGTTCAGGCTGGCGTAGGCATCGCGATTTTGCCAGAACCTATCTGCCAACGACTCGATCCAAAGACCCTACTTTGGCTGCCATTAGAGCCAAAACTGATGTGGGAGCTAGGTTTGATTTGGTGTGAGGGCAGGTACTTGTCGCACAGTGCTCAGGCGTGGATCGCGCGCTGCCGCGAATATTGGCCGAACGGCGAGATGCATCCAGAGTGGATAACGTTGAAGTAATTAGATGACCCCACCCTAACCCTCCCCTTAGCAGGGGAGGGAATCGTTCAGCGTTGATCGAAAGATTCTCGAGCAACTCCTCCCCCTGCGAAGGGGAGGCTGGGAGGGAACCGTTCAGCGTTGATTGAAAGATTCTCGAGCGGCTCCTCCCCCTGCGAAGGGGGAGGTTGGGAGGGGGTTATATTTCGATAAGTGGAAGTAAACCTAAAATACCCTACCCACTCTTCTCCACCAGCAACGCTTCCAGCAAATCAAGGTCGTGCAGCAGCTTCTGCAACGTTTCATTGCTGATTTTTTGTGTGGCACGCAGATGGTAAAGCTCGCCGCGCTCAGCGCGTAGCGCGGTTAAACGGAAGCGACGTTCAAGGTTTTCCACCTTACGCATCTCTTCGGCATTTTCCTTGGTGCTAATGCGCCGACGCAGGCTCCCTATCACTCGCGAGCTCACCTCTGTCAGCAACTGAGGATCGATATTTTCCTCGGTATCAACTTCCAAGCGTTCCTGCATTTTCTTCAGGCTCTCAATCGCGACTTCTGCCGTCACCGATTTGGCCATCGACTCTTCTTCACGATAGGTATTCGTATCGTTGACCTCCATGCCTTTCAGCAGCAATGGTAGCGCAACGACCCCGACGATAAGCGAGAACAAAATCACTCCGGTGGCGATAAACACAAGCTGATATCGGCCAGGGAACGGCGTGCCATCGGTCAAGAACAGCGGGATAGAGAGCACACCGGCTAAGGTAATTGCACCGCGCACACCCGCAAACGACGCAATCCACAGGTCACGCAGGCTGTAGCTGGCGAACTGAAGCGGATTACGTTTGATGAAGCGCAAACTTAAGCGACGCATGCACCATAGCCACAGGAAACGTAATACCAGCAGCACGCCGTACACTAACGCAACGTCAGTGAACAGGAACCATGTCTGGATGGTAGGATCGCGCTCCGCCTGAATAATGGAACTCTCCAAAATCCCCGGCAGTTGCAGCCCCAACATGATAAAGACCATGCCGTTAAACACAAACTCGAGCATTGCCCAAACGCTGTTAGCGCGCAGTCGCATCGTCAATGGTGCATTACGAATCACGCCCGACTGGCTGATGGTCATGCCCGCCGCAACCGCGGCCAAAATACCGGAAACGCCCACGTGTTCAGCAATCAGATAGCTGGCAAACGGCAGCAGCATCAAGAATACGATTTGCGTGGCAGGATCATCGCCCGCCCAGCGGCTCATAAGGCGCAGCGATTTACTGTATAGCCATGTCACGGCAACACCGGCGAGCAGACCACCAATCGCGACTTTAAGGAACTCAAGCGTCGCACCGCCCACGGTGAACACCATCGTGCCCATCGCAACGGCGATAGCAAACTTCAGCGCAACCAGACCAGACGCATCGTTCATCAGGGCTTCGCCTTCCAGCACGCCCATAATGGTTTTTGGAATGCGGCCTTTGCCCACGATCCCACCTAACGCCACGGCGTCAGTTGGCGAGAGCACGGCGGCCAGAGCAAACGCAGCCACCAAAGGAACTTCAGGCAACAGGATGTGCAGGAAATACCCGACGCCAACCACCGTGATGAGCACCAGCACCAGCGCCAGACCTAAGATCTCACGCCCGTGGTGTAAAAATTCTCGCGTTGGCGTTTTCCACCCGTCAGCAAACAGCAGCGGAGGGATAAACAGTACGAGGAAAAGTTCAGGGTCAAAATCGACGTGCAGGCCAAAATGCGGCCATGCCAGCAGAGCCCCGATAGTAATCTGCATCAGCGGCAACGGTATTTGGAACGGCAACATACGCGTTACCACCCCAGATAAAGACACCACTAGGATCAGGATCAGAATAGTAAAGAAGATTTCCATGCTTTCCTTAGTCTCACTACAAAATACAACCGCGTTTTGCTTATAAATACCCTTCCAAACATATCACCTTATGATTTTTGTCCTAAAGGAAAAAGTGTGCAAATAGGCTGAGATTTACCTGAAAGTAACCAATGGTATTATTTCTGTTGAAGATAGCGACCGCAAGCGGTCATCACATAAAAACAAAGAGCGCCCTTAGGCGCTCTTATAAACGTTATCGGTTTTCACGCAGCAAACTTAAATTGCCCAGCCGCCTGCATAAAATGCCACCAAGGCAATCGCAATGATTACCGTGCCCACATTCAGCTTGCGCCACTCATTGGAGAAGATACGCCCAACCACTAAAGTGGTGAAGCCCAGCATAATACCGGTCACGATGTTACAGGTCAGAACGATAAACACCGCGCATACCAAACCAGACATCGCATCAACGAAGTCATTGAAATCCAGCTTGGAAACATTGCTCAGCATCAGCAGGCCAACATACATCAGCGCCGGTGCCGTTGCGTATCCCGGAACCAAATAAGACAGCGGAGACAGGAATAAAATCAGCAGGAACAGCACGCCAACAACGGTAGCCGTGAGTCCGGTTTTACCACCGGCTGCCGTACCCGCCGCAGATTCGATATACACGGCCGCAGGGGAAGCACCCACAAAACTCGAAACAATGCTGCTTACGGAGTCAGCGGTTAACGCCTTGCCACCGCTGATGATTTGGCCGTCTTTATCCAACAGGTTTGCCTGACCAGCCACCGCACGGATCGTACCGGTCGCATCAAAAACTGCCGTCATCACTAACGCCAGCACGCTTGGCAGTACCACTGGCTGCAATGCCCCCATGATATCGAGGCTAAAGATCAGCGATGAACCATCGGCTGCAGACAGGCTTGGCAATGCAAACAGTCCCTGATATTTCACGCTTGGGTCAAAAATCAGCCCGACGATTGAAATACCAATGATCACCAGCAAAATTCCGCCTGGAACTTTTAGCTTTTCCAAGCCGAAGATAATGGCAAGCCCTAGCAAGGACATCATCACAGGGAAAGAAGTGAATGCCCCCAGCGCCACCGGCAGCCCTTCAAGTGGGTTTTTAATCACTAAGCCCACGCCATTTGCGGCAATCAATAGCAGGAATAGCCCAATACCAATCCCCGTTCCGTGAGCAATCCCCATCGGCAGGTTATGTAATATCCACGAACGGATCCCCGTGACCGAAATCAGGGTAAACAGAACGCCCATCAAGAATACAGCGCCTAAAGCCACTGGAATACTGATGTGCTGCCCAAGCACCAAACTAAACGCGGTAAACGCCGTCAGGGAAATCGCACACCCGATGGCCATTGGCAGATTCGCCCACAGCCCCATTAGCAAGGAACCAAAAGCCGCCACTAAACACGTTGCAACGAACACGGCTCCAGGGGGGAATCCCGCCTTACCCAACATGCTCGGCACAACGATAACGGAATACACCATGGCAAGAAAAGTAGTCACCCCCGCCAACACTTCTTGGCGAACGCTGCTGCCACGAGCCGAAATTTTAAAGTAAGCGTCAAGCGAACCGCCCGATTTACCCGCTGACCCTTCTTGAGATGAATTGCTAGACATATTGATGTCCTCTGAGTGTTTTAACATTGCGCATGATGACAATAATGTTGTTCAAGATTGCTAACGCCTGAACCTGCGTTTTTCTTATTACCGTAACTTTGCGATATCCATTTGCGGTATCTATAACTTGCTACGAAACCACAAAGCAAACGATTACCCCATCAAGCACATCAGTCATAAAAATGGGACGGTTATTTAAGGCAAACGATTATCTGGCCTATAAACCGTCATTTCAACTAAAGATATCGACATTTTAGGTGCGTTCGTACACTAATTGTCCATCCACGTAGGTTCTGTAGATCGAACGGTCATCGCCAAGCGTCATCATCACGAATAATTTGTCCATGAGAGTCACAGAGTTATCGTAACGGAGCTGCTGTAACGGCGTTGCCGTTGGCTCTAAAACCACAAAGTCAGCCTCTTTGCCGACATTGAAATTACCGATGATGCCATCAAGCCCTAATGCTTTGGCACCGCCTAGGGTCGCCAGATAAAACGCTTCATAGGCCGACATTCGCCACCCTTGAAGCTGCATCACTTTGTACGCCTCATTCAGCGTTTGCAGCATATTGAAGGTGGTTCCAGCGCCGATATCCGTTCCCATGCCGACTTTAATCTGCTTATGCCACGCTTTTCTCAGGTTGAACAAGCCGCTGCCGAGATACAAATTCGACGTTGGACAAAACGCGATCGACGAGCCGGTGTCGCGCAAACAGTCCCACTCGGGCTCTTCTAAATGTACGCAGTGCGCAAAAACGCTATTTTTACCGGTTAACCCATAGTGATGGTAAACGTCTAAATAGCCCTTCCGCTCTGGATACAGAGCTTTAACCCACTCAATTTCGTCTTTATTTTCACAAAGATGGGTATGTAGATACGTGTCGGGATACTCTTCACGCAGCCGCTGCGCCATTGCCAGCTGTTCTGGCGTTGACGTTGGGGCAAAGCGCGGCGTAATGGCATAGAGCAAACGCCCATTGTGGTGCCAGCGTTCGATCAGCGCCTTGCTTTGGCTATAGCTGGTTTCCGCCGTATCGAGCAAATAATCAGGGGCATTGCGATCCATCATCACTTTGCCCGCAATCATTCGCATATTGATGTTATGCGCGGCCTCAAACAGCGCATCAACCGATTCGGGGTGAACGGTGCCAAATACCAGCGCCGTGGTGGTGCCGTTGCGCAATAGCTGCTTGATAAAGAAAGCTGACATTTCGCGCGCGTATTCAATGTCGTTGTAACGCCGCTCGGCGGGAAACGTGTGTTTATTCAGCCATTCCAGCAACTGTTCACCATAGGCCCCCACCATTTCGCTTTGCGGATAGTGAATATGGGTATCCACAAAACCGGGCACGATCATTTTTCCGCTGTAGTCACGTACGCGGATACCTTCTGGAATGAGATGCTTACCTTCCTGCCATGTGCCAAACCACTCAACTTTCCCACTGCGGAGCAGCATTAAGCCGTCTTCAATAAAACGCAGATGAGATTCAATTTCCTCAGGCTGCTCTACTGTTTTGACGATATCTAAAAAATTACCGCGTATCGCTTTCAAAGAATGTTGTCCAGACATGATGTTTTCTCCATAAACATGTCAGTGTGATGAACGACTACTTCGCTTGAGTAAAATTCTCAGTCACGGGCTTAATCAGTTCTTCCAACTCATCTTCTTGACCACGCTTATTCACTCTAGGGATCAGCAGGTTAAGAATGATGGCGGTTACGCCACCCGCACAGATAGGGTTTTCAAACAGCACATAAATAGAATCAGGAAGAACACGGAAGATTTGCGGATCGTAGGAAACACCCAGCCCAATCCCCAGCGCAGTTGCCACAATCAGGGTTTCACGCCGATCCATACCGCCACACAGAATGATTTTTATCCCGGCGAGGGCAATCATCGAAAACATCAGTGTCATTGCGCCGCCTAAAATAGGCGCGGGGATAGTGGTAAAGAAACGCCCAATAACCGGAAACAGCCCAAGGATCACCAATATCGCCGCGATGTATTTCCCCACGTGACGAGAGGCCACGCCGGTCATTTGGATCACGCCGTTGTTTTGCGCAAACGTGGTCAGCGGCAGGGAGCCCAATGCACAGGCAATCACCGAAACCAAACCATCTGCCAGCACACCACCGGATAATCGTCGGTCGTATTCCTCACCCACGATTGGGCGTTCGGAAATAATCGCCGTTGCGGTGATGCTGCCCACCGCTTCCAAAATGCTTAAAAGATAGATGGTAGCGGCAACCAAAAAGGCATGAAAATCAAACGAGAAACCATATTTAAACGGCTGAGGAATGGTGATAATCGGCAGATCTTTTAGAGGCGAGAAATCAACAATACCCATAAATAACGCACAGACATATCCCACGATTAAGCCAATGGCGATCCCCCCCATCCGCAACAGCGCGTTCTGGCAGCAGTTGAAGCCAATCACCACGCACAGCACCAGAAATCCCAGACCGAGATTTTGATAGCTGCCAAAGGAGCCATCGCCTTTGGCGGGCAAACCTCCGCCAAAATCAATAATGCCGACTTTGATCAGGCTAAGACCAATCATCAGAACCACAACGCCGCTCACGGTGGGCGTGATCACGCGTTTGAGATAAGGAAGAACCTGTGACGAGGCAACAACCAGAAACGCGCCGACAAAAGCCACACCGAGTAGAGCGGAGATAATCGCCTGTTCGTCGAGCCCGTCTTTTTTCATCGAACCACCCAGCGCAATCATGACGGTCACGAACGAAAAATTGACCGACTGAATGGAGAGTAACCCTGAGCCAACGCGACCAAATCGATTTACCTGGATGAACGTACCAATCCCCGAGGCAATCATCGCCATAGAAACTAAATAGGCGGTGATCTCTGAAGATAGCCCTAGTGCAGTGCCGACAATCAGCGCAGGAGCAACCATGGGGACGAAAATGGCGAGAAGATGCGTCACAGCGCCGATCAACATTTCATGCAACGGCGGTTTATCATCAAGATGGTAAATAAGCTCTGAATCCCCAGAATATAAGGACTCATTTTTAACGGTTTTATCTGCAACTTGCTGTACATCAGACATTTTCTACTCCAGTGAGAAATTGAATATCTGATTCAATAAATGCGGGAAAAACCATGCAGAAACCCTGCCCAGATTAAAGTGAATCCAGACTTAAGCTCATGCTTAGTTAACTATTGAATCGTAGAGGCGCGGGAATGCTCTCCCCGCGCCTTATTACGCTTACGCCTCGAGTTTGTTCAGTCCTCGGAGGATTTTTTCCGGTGTAAAGTGCCACTCGCGTAGCCAAACACCGCAGGCGTCGTGAATCGCCGTCGCTATTGCAGGCGCTGCGCCGTTGACACCGATTTCAGAAATGGATTTGGCGCCGAATGGGCCAACCCTATCGTCGCTGGGCACCAGAAATGCGCGGAAATCTCGTGGGATATCACCAATTTTGGGTGCCCCGTAGGTCTGTAGATCGCGCGTTATTGGGCTACCGTTTTCATCGTAAAACAGCTTTTCTGTCAGGCTGTGTCCGATGGCACGCATAGAGGCGCCATAGATTTGCCCTAACGCCAGTTCTGGATTAACCGGCGTACCGCAGTCGAGCAATGCATAGAACTTATCGAGCCGAATCTCACCGGTTCGCACATTGACCGCAACCTCGGCAAAGTTCGCGCCAAACGGGAAAGCAAAATCAGGCGTGATATAACACGCGGTAGCAACCAGCGTACCAAAGCCCGTCCCCGTTTCCGCTTTATGTGCAATCTCAGCAAAGCTCACTTCGCCCTGTTTACCCCGCACGATGCTTGGGTGGACGATCACCACGTCGTCGATAGGTTCACCCAACATCTGGGCTCCGTGGAAACGGATTTTTTCTTTCAGATTTTCAGCCGCTTTCTTGGCAGCGTTGCCGGAGAAACACGTACCTGAGGACGCATAAGCCCCCTTATCAAAGAGCGCATGATCGGTGTCACCCGAAATAACATGCACATCAGCCAGTGAACAACACAACACTTCTGCGGTAAGTTTAGTGACAACCGTATCCAATCCCGTACCGATGTCTGCGCCGCCAGAATGAACGATAATCGTGCCGTCAGATTCCAGCTTCACCATGCAGTTTGCTTGGTCGATATCTGGAATGCCGGATTTCTGCATGATAATCGCCACGCCTTGCCCAATTCGCCAATCTCCCTGTGGTGCCTTATTGGCTCCCCAATTCATCAGCTCACGTCCTTTACGCAAAATCGGTTCTAACGCACAGCTCGCTGCGGTGGGTACCGACGTTGGCATTTTACCTTCGCCAATCGCGCCCAGTATTTTCAGCTCTTGCCCTTCGATGACGCGGTTGAGTTCAATCATATCCAGCAGATCGATATCGAGCTGTTCAGCTAACTCGGCCAGCGCCATGGTTAGCGCAAAGTTTCCTTTCGGCGCACCGTAGCCTTGGTAAGCACCGGTTGGGCAGATATTGCTGTAGTACGTCGTCACTTGGAAATTGACGTTGTCGCAAGGATAGAGGGGCAATGAAAGCGCGGGACCATTGCTGGGAACCGTTAACGAATGGTTGCCATAAGGGCCAGTGTTGGCACGGAAATCCATATCAATGGCGGTAAGCTTCCCTTCTTTCGTTGCCCCAATTTTCACCTTCACTTTGGCAACGTGTCGCGTGGTGTTACTGATAAATTCTTCTTCGCGAGTGTAATGGAAATAGACTGGGCGCCCCGTCACACAGGTTGCCCATGCACAGACTTCCTCTAACAGAATGTCCTGCTTAGAGCCAAATCCACCACCCACACGCTCTTTGATAACGTGGACTTTATTTTGCTTCAGCCCAACCAAGCGTGCTACCTGACGACGAACATGCCACGGTACCTGCGTAGATGCGTGGATCACCAACCGTTCACCGTCCATATAGGTGAAACAGACATGAGTTTCCGTCGGGCACTGCTGAGCTTGGGTCGATTCATACGTGCGTTCAATCACGACATCCGCCTGAGCGAATCCCTTTTCAACATCCCCAATACGGCCGTGAACGCCAGCGGCAATATTGCTATGTGGTTTTGCACCAATCGGGAAGTTGATAATCATGTGCTCGCCCCGCGTCGCCGAGCCCCGATTCTGCACCTCAAGGTCAGCCGGTGCGCCGTTCACATAAACAATAGGTTCATCATGAACAAGCGGAGCACCGTCGGCCATTGCCTCATCAATCGACATGACCGGTTTCAATACTTCAAAACTGACGTCTATCAACGCTAATGCCGCCAACGCAATCTCTTCGCTTTCAGCCACGACCGCAGCCACACGATCGCCCACATGGCGCATCTTCTTACCAAACATACGGCGATCGAGCGGAGAAGGCTCAGGCGCGCTTTGTCCACCCGGCGTGTAATAAATATCAGGGCAGTTTAAATGCGTAATCACATGTACTACGCCCGGCAATGCTTCCGCCTTGCTCACATCTAAATGCGTAATCAGCGCGTGCGGATGCGGGCTGCGCAGCATCTTGATAATGCAGGCATTGGCAGGGACGCGATCTTCAACATAGCAAGGTTTAGCCTGCACCATTTTGGCAGAATCGACCTTTGGGCACAGCTTGCCCACCACCTGTAAATCATCGCGAAACTCCGGCGCGATCTCCTGCTGGCAGAAAGGATCGGCCATACGAGCCTGGGCTAATTCAACCACCTGATAAAACTGCTGATAGCCCGCATCGCGGCTAAATAATCCCGATAATGCATCATCGATCTGAGCTCGCGTTGGCGACGGAATGCGCTCAAGCAACTCGGTAAGGATTAACGCTGCGGCAGGATCGTTATAGCCTGATTGCACAATCCCCACATCCACCATAGCCTGTTGTACTGGGCTAAGTTGATTCCACGTGCCCAGTGATTCTGCGGTGCGTACCACAGATCCCTCAAGTTGGGCTGCGATCAACAGTGAAGCGTTAACCACCACACCGTCGAAAATAATGGCGTCTGAACCCGCAAATCCAAACCCATCGTCACTGTTACGTACAGAATGCAGGCCTAGATTAAACAAGACCTTCTGCACGTTATCCCCCGCCTCACATGACAACGTGCAAGGGGTACCATTTAGCGTAAAGCGAATATTCATATCACTTTTCCTCACTCATCTGCTGACAGTCAGCCAACAGTTCTGCAACGACAACACCCGCGATATAGCGTTTGTATGCTTCGCTGCCTCCGATATCAGCACGTGGGGAAATGGCATCGCTCACGGCCTTCTCTAGTTCGTCATCACTTAGGCCACGAGACTCCACGTCACGCAGTCGTATTGCTCGTTCAGACACACCATCTAGCGCAATTTTCATTTCACCATGGGAGCCGGTTGCTACCGCCGCGGTTATCACGGCCAAGCCTGCCGCAGAGCGTGCGATCTTACGCGTTGAACAGTTTTGGTATGGATCGGGGAGGATCACCTCTAGCAGAAGATCGTCACGATCGTTATCCAGATACTCTTCTAGATTGAGCGTTTCACCTGTAGCCGTTACCACCTGCGCATCAAGCACTAACAGCACGGGAAGTAGAACGCGCTCTTTCTGCTTGGCGACAATTTCGCCTGCTAAAGTGGCCTGATTACGGAGATGGCGAGAGTAGATAAACCCCAGAGCATGACGCAGCGCGTCGGGGATCAGCGGGGTATCAATCAGCCGCTGTAGCGTTGCCTGAGAACCAATGTGTAGTTTTCCCTGCTGCAAACTCACCTTATCAAGTCCGAGCTTTGATAAAGCGATACCAAACTTCTTTGTCGTTTTGGTCGGCGTCGCATTTAACTTGCTACCTCCGCCAAAATAGACCGCCTCATCCTGAAACTGGCGCTTGAGTTCAAGTGCCTGCTTAACGGATTCTGGCCAGAAAAATTGCTCAATCATTTTTCATCCTCTTGTTATTTGCCCCTAGAAGGACAAACCGCCCCTAATAAGGGGCGGTATAACAGTTATGCTAAGTCATCCATCCGCTTCCATAACCGTGCCGCCACCTTGCTGGCTTCGGCATAAATTGGCGTTACATCAAATGGGAATTGACCGTTTTCATAAACGAAGCGTCCTTCAACCATCACACTTCGGACGCTGCCTGAGCCCATACCAAACGCGAGATGTCCGCCAATATTTTGGGCCGCTAGCGGCGTTGGCTCTGGATAATCACACACGGTAAGATCGGCTTTGTAGCCTGCGGCTAAGCAACCGAATTGAGCGCCGAAGTTGCGTTCCAGTAAGCGATTACCATTCCATAAGAAACGCGTGAAACTGTCTGGCCACATTGGACCTCCGGCATCACGGTGTTTAAAGAAGGCAAATTTCAGCTCTTCAAACATATCTGAGCCTATGCCGTCCGTTCCCAAGGCCACATTCTGGTATTCGCCAATGCGATGGTTATAGCCAACGTGATTGTTCATATTGGAACGGGCGTTATGCACCAAAAATGCATCCTGCTGGTTGATGATCTGAATATCGGCCTCAGAGAGATACAGACCGTGCGCCACCAGCGTTTTGGCGTCGATCAGATCGTGCTCCGCCAAGCGTACAATCAGATCCTTGCCATATTTATCGTGGCTGTGAGATACGTCATAACTGTCTTCCGCCGCGTGAATATGCAGGCCTCGCCCCGTGGCTTTAATCGCTTCACGCAGCATATCCAGACCCGCATCCGACACGGTGAAAGGCGCATGAGCACCAATATGTGCCTCCACCAAATAGGGCTCACTCCCCTGCTTCTTCGCGTTATCAATCAACCGGGCAAAGGCAATGTTCTCTTCCACACCCGCCTGAAGCTCTTTATTGCCACCGTTACGATCGGTGGTTTCAAAGCAGGTCATACCGCGCAGTCCTGCTTTAATAAACCCCTTACGCAGCGTATTTAATGACCCCGCGATGTAGTTAGGCGAAGCATGGTGATCGATAACAGCGGTACAGCCGCTTTTGATGGCTTCCAGCGAACAAATTAGCCCACTGTAATACAGCGACTCCTCATCTAAGGCGCGATCCAAGCGCCACCACAGATTTTTCAACGTGGAGATAAAATCAGGGCTAGGCGCAATATTGGCCATAATCCCGCGCGATAATCCGGAGTAGAAGTGGTTATGCGCGCAGACAATGCCCGGCATAACCCATTTACCCTGCATATCTTTCACATCTGCCTGCGGATATTTGGCAACCAGCTGGCTGCCTACCTCTTTGATAAGCGAGCCTTCAATCGCAATATCAATACCGTGTTGTACCCAAGCCGGTTCGAACTGAACCGCCGTCACATTTTTTAGGATCAGCATAATTAAACCTCCACTCGGCCAAGCAGGTAGTGATGATGGTTGTGAACATGGCTAATGATGCGGCACATGTCTTCCAGCTCAGGGGGAACATCATCAAGCTGGCCTTGTTTATCAATATGCAAATGCCAGATTTGCTTACCTTGTCGAACGCTGACGTTATCGTTATCGACAAAGAATCCTGGGTTGGTGCTGTTGGTAAAATCTTCTGGCAGGCTGTAGATGGTAATTTTGTCTTTGTAAGGTTTTCCCTGCCACGGACAGAACTGCGCACAGTTGCCACACTCGTTGCAGTAAGCATCTAAATGCAGGGTTTGGAAACGATCGTGGAAGCCGGGAACGGCGATAGACACGTTGGCGCGGTTTGGGCAAACGTCGACACACTTGCTGCAGATATAGTTACACTCCAAGCAACGCTGCGCTTCCTGAGCCACAAAGGCTTCACGCTCTTCTTTATCCACCATCAGCACGCTGATCGCACCTTTACGCTGGTAAATCTCCGCCGGATCGACGTTAGACCACTGCTTATCGCTGTGATGAGTACGGATATTTTCACGCTTGAGCACTTCGTCCGTCGCACGGCGAGCAGTACTGATAGCCGCAACGATGGAGGATGGACCACTTTGCACATCACCAATTAAGAACACGTTAGGACGTGGAGTTTCACCGGTCTCTGCGTTTACCGCAGGCCAACCCTCGGCATTTAATGGCACACCCATCGCGCTAAGCGCCGCGCAGTCGGCCTGTTCACCAATGGCGGTAATCAGCGCGTCCATGCGTAGTTTGATGGTTTTATCCGTGGCCACTGGGCGACGACGGCCTTTCTCATCGGGTTCGCCGAGCTCCATCACCCGCGCAGTGAGCGTGCCGTCGGCATCGAACTGCTCTGGGTTAGTTAGGAACATAAACTTCACGCCGTCTTCAACCGCTTCTTCATACTCTTCGCGGTAGGCTGGCATTTCATTTAAGGTGCGACGATAAATGACGGTCACATCTTCTACGCCGGGAACCTTCAGCGCAGCACGCGCGCAGTCCATGGCGGTATTCCCCGCGCCAACAACGGCCACATGACGGCCTAAAGAGAGTTTATCGCCACGGTTATAGCTACGCAGGAACGGCAGCGATTTATAGACATTGCGGTTGTCACCCGCCAGTTTCACACCGCTGTTTTTATCGGTGCCCACCCCAATAAAGACATAGCGAAAACCTTGCTGGGTAAGCTTATCGACGGTTAATGCAGGATCGCAGCCGAACTCAAACTTCACCCCGTGTGCGGCAACAAAATCGATATCATGCTGGATAGTTTCAGCCGGAATACGGAACTGAGGAATAATGTTTTTCACCACCCCACCCGCGTTGGCTTCACGCTCAAACAAAGTGACCTGATAGCCCGCTCGCGCCAAGAAATATCCTGCGGAGAGTCCTGCTGGCCCTGCGCCTAGCACCGCAACCGGATGCTTAGAGCCAGAGCCCGCAGGTTTATGCCAGCGTTTCTGATATTCATCCCAGCCTTTTTCCAATGCCACCTTTTTCAGCTCGCGAATGTTTAGCGCGCTGTCATAGTCCATACGAGTACAGTTGTACTGGCACTGATGATCGCAGATGTGCCCGGTGATGGCAGGCAGCGCATTGCGCTGATAAATCAGCTCTAACGCATCGGCGTAGCGTTGTTCACCGAGCAAACGAATATATTCAGGAATATCTTGTTTGATTGCACAGGCGGTGACGCACGGTGCCACATAGCAATCGGTCATTGGCAATGGGCCGCCTGCATCAATACGATCCTGCGCTTTCCAATGTTTCTGGGTGTATTCCATGCTAACGGCTTTCTTCGCCAGCGCTTCCAAACGCTCAACGTCGACTTTAGTCATACCCCACGAATCAGACTGATCCAGCTCACGCATGCACTCTAGCTGGCGTAAGTACCCGCCCGGCTTGAGTAAATCCGTTGCCATCGTGATAGGACGAATGCCAGTATCAAAGATATCGCGAATATTAAATTTGCTCGCGCCGCCGGAGTACGAGATTGGCAGCTTGCCGTCGAACGCACGTGATAAGACGGCAGCCACGTTGATAGACAGTGGGAATAGCGCACGCCCAGACATATACATCTCTTCACCCGGCAGCGCGCCTTTGTGATTGATGGTGCCGAGCGTGTTGGTGAGTTTCACCCCGAAGCTAAGCTGCTTTTGCTGGCCTAGAGCCGTCAATCTTTGCAGCATAGAAATGGCCTGCTCTAGCTTCAAATCATGCTCAAAGGACTCTTCTTTCAGGCCAATATAATCAAAGCCGCAGGTGTCGAGAATTTCACGCACGCGAGGGTAGCCAAGCAGCGTTGGGTTTAATTTAACAAAGGTGTTGAGCCCTTTTTCCTCCAGCATATAGCGGCAGATCGCCTCAATTTCATTAGGTGGGCAACCGTGCATCGTGGAGAGCGTGACCCCATGAACCATTTGCGCGGGGATTTGCTGTGGTAGTTGGCTGAGCTGCGCTGAACGCGATTCAAACTGTTCGCGAATGAAATGAGACAGGATAGACTGATATTCGGCATATTTCGGATGTTGGCCTGAATCCATCATGCTATGAATAAAGTTCTGCATGGCGGGCTGCTTGATGCCTTCAAGGTTATAGCCAACGCTCATATTGAAGATGAATGACTTAGCTTCACCCTGTGTGCGAGGGTCAAAAAGAGCTTCGAGTAAATGCAAAACAAACCAGGCTTTCAGATATTCGTCATGGGCTTTTTGCAGCGTGAATTCCGTTGACCATTCGGTGTTAAAGCATTCGTCTTCAGCATCGATACACGGTTTGTCTAATTCTAAGCGGTCAAGAATTTGCACCGTTTTCAACTCAATAAAGCGCCCACCGGTCAACCAAGACACAATGATATTTTGCGCAAGCTGTGTATGCGGCCCTGCGGCTGGCCCCATAGGCGTTTCACAGGTTTCGCCAAATACCTTGATAAGTCGGTCGTTATCTTTGCGATAGAACTGCTGTTCCGGTATCCCGAAGATTGAGTGGCTTTCGTTATACTCGTCGAAAACACGCGTCAAAAGTTCCTTGAAAGGAACGGGGCGCATAATATCTCCCATGACTATCTCCTTGCTGCGACATGCTCAAATGTAAAATGGCAGAGGATTCTCAATCCTCTACGGATAGGAAATATGGGAGCAACAATCGAGCCAAAGGTTTTCTAGCCATAAGAAAAAAGCTAATTCCGTGAGCCAACTCGAATAGTGATTTTTATTTGTGAAATTGCTCACTAAACAAATGAGAATATAAATCAATGCGGCAGTAACACATAATTAGCCAATTATCTAACTCAGGAATAAATTATCAAATTAGAATAATACGGTATCAGTTTGATAAAAAATAATAAGCGTTACTTTGAAAAATGAGAGCGCAATCGATAAACCGAATTAAAACATCTATTCCTTACTAAATATCCAGTAAGGAATAAAATACCCCACGACCATATAGATTATATTTTTAGCAAGCGCTGATATGCCTCTGGTGTATCTATATCCATAATCGTTTGCGGCTGCGGCATATTAAGATAGCGGTACTCCCCCGCGAGTAAAAACTCGCGCATTGATGATACAGACACATCATCTTGGCAAGCTCGCTTTATAATGTTTTGAGGCAGCAAAACAGGGTGTCCCGGCGTTCCTTGGTGGCAGGGCAACAACGCGTATGGTCCGCGTTTAAGCCAAACTTGATGGAAAATATCACGGTTCAAACAAGGAATATCACCGTGAGTGATAAAGCAATAATCTGTTTTAACGATCGGACCTGCCGCCTGTATGGAAGAGAATAGCCCGCTGACGTAATTATTATTTACAACAACTGTGACATCACTCGCAGTATTATAACGGTCATACAGTTCATCACCGCGATATCCAACTACTAATATAATACGGCTACAAAATTGCCTCGCATTTTCTATACTTGAATCAAGAATTGTTCCCTCTTTATAAGGTAGCATCATTTTCCATTGCCCCATTCGAGAGGAAAGGCCCGCAGCGGTAATGATACAGTCAACATTTTCACGCGGTTTCAAATTCTCAACCGGAGATATATTCGCGTACGGATGTTTTCCTCTTTTCTGATTCATCATTCCCTCTCTGCATAACCTTTAATGAATGCTTATGAACTTTGACCTAGACGTACTATTTAATGATGTACTTTCAAGCGTGAAAAATAATAAGTCATACCTGATAAGCCTCATTGGAGCCGGAGGTAAAACCAGTACGCTTTTTTGGCTTGCCCAGCGATTTTCTCAGCAAGGCCTGAGCGTATTAATCACCACCACCACGCATATGTACCGACCTGAACCGTCACAGGCCCAGACTATCATTGAAAAAGAGGAGTGGCATGCTCTGCTTACCCACCAAAAAGCATCATCCTCCACTCCTAGGATCGTAGCACTATTCACTGAATATAACGCGGCCACTCATAAAGTTTCAGGCATTACACCTGAGCAGGCCGACATGCTACAAGCTGCTCAACTCTTTGATGTCATCTTAGTTGAAGCTGACGGTGCTCATCAGCAATTACTCAAAGCGCCAGCAGGGCATGAACCTTGCATCCCCCAAAGCAGTAAATGTGTCATTGCACTGACTGGAGGCCTTGTCATTAATAATCCTGCCGATCCTGAGCAAATCCATCGTTGGCCGATTTTTGCCGATCTTTGCGGCATAAAAGCTGGAGATAGATTAAATATTTCGGTATTTGAGCGATTCATCGCCCATCCGGATGGAATGTTTAAAGGCACCCCACCGCACGCGTTACGGGTTTGGTTTATTAACCGACTTTATCAGATTGATAATGCGCTATTGGGTTCATTGACTGCGCTGCTAAAGGCACGGCCTGAGCTCAACACTATTTGGATTGGCGCAGTTCAAGAGTCACCTCCGATTACACACCAGTTATGTCAGTCGCAAACCACATAAAGGAATTGACGAACAATTACGGGGATCTTGAGGTTGCTATGAACATTTTTGCACAAGCAGCACGACTGGAAGAAGAGAACAAACCCTTTGCTTTGGCACAGATTATTGAGAGTCGAGGATCAACGCCGCGTCACTCAGGCCAAATGCTGGTATTGGCCGATGGCAGCATCGTTGGCACTATCGGCGGCGGCATGGTTGAGCGCTTGGTCATCGATCAGGCACTCGAAGCCTTATCTGAACGCAAAGCACGTGTTTTCCATGGACGCATGGCGCGTAACGGCCAAGATGCCGTTGGTTCTGACTGCGGTGGGGCTATGTCGGTTTACATTGACGTGCATGGTTTACGCCCTCGCTTAGTTTTAATTGGTGCTGGCCATGTTAACCGCGCAATTGCTCAGGCCGCAGCCTTGCTCGGTTTTGATTTGCACGTTGCTGATACCTACGCTTCCAGTCTTAATCCATCACTGTTTCCTGCGGGCACTACGCTGGTTCATGCAGAGACCTTCAGCGCGGCCATTGAAAAACTGAATATCGAAAAAGAAAACTTCGTCATCATTGCAACCAACAACCAAGACAAAGAAGCCCTTGATGTCTTAATCGAAAAACCCGTTAGCTATCTCGGTCTGCTCGCGAGCCGCAGAAAAGTGCAAACGTTCACACAGGCTTTACGTCAGCAGGGCATCACGCAAGAACATCTTGAACGGCTGCACGCCCCGATTGGCTACAACATCGGAGCAGAAACGCCGGAAGAGATCGCCGTCAGCATCATGGCCGAAGTTTTACAGATAAAAAACCATGCTGCCGGTGGGTTAAAACAGGATGATGTGAGATTGAAGCGCGACAAACTCGTCGTCATTCGCGGGTCTGGCGATATCGCCACCGGCGTCGCGTTACGGCTTTATCATGCAGGTTTTCATGTCATCATGTTAGACATTGCTAAGCCCACCGTCATCCGCCGAACCGTCGCGTTTGCTCAGGCTATTTTCGATAACGAAATGACGGTTGAAGGCGTAACGGCGAGAAAAGCGAGCAGCATCGACGAGGCTTTCAGCATACTTGATCGCGCTGAAATTCCCGTGCTTGTTGATGAACAAGCCAGCTATCTCAGCGAACTCAAACCGCGTTTTTTAGTGGATGCCATTTTGGCGAAACAGAACTTAGGCACCCACAAAGATATGGCGCCGGTGACTGTCGCTCTGGGCCCCGGATTTAATGCCGGACATGACTGCGACGCCGTCATTGAAACCAATCGCGGACACTATCTTGGCCGCGTCATCTATCAAGGTTACACCCAACCCAATACGGGTATCCCAGGCAATATTGCCGGTCACACCACGCGCCGTGTTATTCGAGCCCCAGCCTCTGGCATCATGCATTGCTGCGTTGCGCTGGGTGACTTAGTCAAAGAAGGTGATGTGATGGGGCATATCGGAGAAACACCGGTGTTTGCTCCGCTGTCAGGAATGGTGCGCGGTTTATTGAGTGAAGGATTAGAGGTGAGTGCCGGATTTAAAATTGGCGATATCGATCCGCGCGGCGCTGAGGCTGACTACACCACAGTTTCAGATAAGGCGCGCGCCATTGGTGGTGCGGTTCTGGAAGCCATGATGAAGCTGAGTCGAAAACACTAACTTCTTCTTTCTAAATGACTTATTCGCTCGCTCCATCTCTTTTCTTTAGTCTGGTAAGGCATCAAGAAAAGAAAATGGAGCGAGCTCACTACTTCACAATTTAATGAGAAATCACCGTTCCGGTTTTTCCCTCAATGCCTTGCTGGGCTTTACTCAACACGGTAATCAGAGCTTGGCGACCAGGGCGAGACTCTGCAAATGAAACCGCAGCTTCGACCTTAGGCAACATCGAACCCTTGGCAAAATGTCCCTCTTCAATGAAACGCTGAGCATCGGCGATACTCAGTTGATCAAGCCATTGCTCATTGGGCTTACCAAAGTTAATCGCCACTTTTTCAACCGCGGTTAAAATAATCAGCATATCTGCATCAATCATTTCAGCCAGTTTGGCGCTCGCCCAATCTTTATCGATAACCGCGCCCGCGCCGCGTAAGTGATTGCCTTCACGCAGAACAGGAATACCGCCACCGCCAACCGTAATCACCACTTGTCCCGCATTTAGCATCGCGGCCACGGTTTCTTTCTCAACGATATCAACCGGTTTTGGCGAAGCTACCACTCGGCGATAGCCACGACCTGAATCCTCCTTCATGGTGTAGCCATTTTGCGTCAGCAGTTTTGCTTCTTCCTGTGAGAAGAAAGAGCCTATTGGCTTCGTTGGGTTAGCGAAAGCGGGATCTTTGGCATCAACGATGACCTGCGTAATAATCGTGGCAACCGGCGTATGTAATCCACGGTCGAGCAGTTCTTCACGCAGCGCATTTTGCAGATCGTAGCCAATGTAGCCCTGACTAAGCGCGACACAAACCGACATGGGCAGCATTGGCGTATGCGCTTCCGTTTTCGCCGCGGCTTCAAAAGCCTGATTGATCATTCCCACCTGTGGGCCATTGCCGTGCGTCACCACCACTTGATGACCATGGGCAATCAAATCCACAATCGCTTTCGCCGTCGATTTCACCGCCTGCATTTGCTCGGCGAGTCCTTCACCTAACGCATTGCCGCCCAGCGCAAGCACAATTTTCTTTTTCATCCTATCCCTCGCAAATATTGGTGACGTAAGTTAAACGCTTAAATAATGGTGGATTGAGCAAAAGGCTGACGGTGAATAAAGCGACCAAAGCCAGCCTGCCCGGTAAATTTTTTGTCTTGATATACGCATTCACCCCGGCAAAGCGTGGTGATAATTTCACCTTGGCAGCGATAGCCTTCATAGGGTGAATAATCAGCATTATCATGGAGGTGAGCGTGTTCGATGGTGACGTTTTTCTGTGGGTCGATAATGATGACATCAGCATCAGCCCCCACAGAGAGATTGCCTTTCTGAGGCCACAAGCCAAACAGGCGAGCAGGATTGGTACTGGTTAGCTGCACAAAACGCGCTGGCGAAATTCGGCCTGTCATCACCCCCTCAGAGAACAACAGTTGCATACGGTTCTCAACACCGGGCAAGCCGTTTGGGCTGCGGGTAAAATTCCCGTCCGACATCGTAATGCGTTGTTGATAAGGGAACGTGCAGTGGTCGGTCGCAACCGTATCAATAGCGCCGTCAGCAATACCGCACCACAATTTGTCCTGCTCTCGATGGTTACGTAGCGGAGGGCTGAGAATAAACTTCAGCGCATCTTCCCGTTGATAGCTACGTTCATCTAGCAGCAAATATTGCGGGCAGGTTTCCACCCAAACAGGCTGGTGCCTTTCTCGCGCCAATCGTAAATAGTCCAGCCCCAATCCGTTGGAGAGATGAACGATATACAACGGTGCATTTCCCGCGAGCTGGGCTAGATTAATCATTCGGCTAATGGCCTCAGCTTCGCACTCAAGCGGGCGGCTCAATGCATGGTACATCGCCGCCGTTTTGCCTTCGGAGATAAACTGCTCGCGCCGCAACGCAATCGCAGCGTCATTTTCAGGATGCACCGTCGCCAACGCGCCGACCTTATGTAGCTGCTGCAAAGCGCGCAGCACATCGGCATCGCCTAGCTTGTAGTTGTACGTCAGATAGAGCTTAAAACTGCTAATCCCTTCTTCATGCACCATGGATGACATTTCATTAAGAATGTCGTCATCAATATGCTGGATCACCCCGTGAAAGCTATAATCCACCACGGCTTTTCCCGCCGCATATTGATGATAAGCGTTTAGCTGGTGATGCAAATTGCATCCCGCTGGCCCAAAGCCCATATGGTCAATAATGGTTGTTGTACCGCCGCAGGCTGCTGCGCGTGTGCCGGTAAAAAAATCATCACAGCTACGGGCTATTCCAACATCGATATTAAAATGCGTATGAACATCAATTCCTCCGGGCATCACGTAGCACCCATTGGCATCGATCACCTCTTCAGCCTCATCGTCGGAGATGTGTGCTGCCACGCGTGCAATCACCCCGTTCTCGATCAGCAGATCCTGACGAACTTCACCGTTTTCGCTAACGACTACGCCATTTTTAATCAGCTTTTTCATTGAAGCAGTTTCCTTGAATGCCATACTGAAAAAACCACTCCAGCCAAATTTCGGCGGGAGTGGGTTACGCAATAAACGCTAATTATTTTTTCAGTTCATCAAGGTAAGACAGAGGGATAGCAGCGTACATGGCAGCACAGGTCACCAAATGATCTTTCCAAGTTTTTTCATTTGGCGCATGCGCTTCTGGCTCTTTGCCTGGGCCAAAACCGATAACTGGAATGCCATGACGACCCATGATAGAAACGCCATTTGTCGAGAAGGTCCACTTATCTACAACCGGTTTTTTGTTAAACAGTCCTTCGTAGGCTTTGCTCAGGGTTTTCACCGTGATGTGGTCTTCTTCCACTTTCCATGTTGGGAAGTAGCACTCGGTTGGATAGACCAAGCCGGTGTAAGAAGGTCGTTCATAGTTGTACATTGATACCACGGCATTTGCCGCTTTCACCGCTGGCAGCGCACGGATCTCGTCCAGTGCCCCTTCCCATGTTTCACCCCAGGTCAAGCGGCGGTCAATGGAAACTGCGCAGCTATCAGCAACGGCGCAACGGCTTGGTGAGGTGAAGAAAATTTCAGATACGGTTAACGTCCCTTTGCCCAAGAAATCATCGTTACCTAAATGGTTCGACAGTTCTTTTAATTCATTAAGAATTGGGCCCATTTTGAAAATGGCGTTGTCACCGCGTTCTGGCGCCGAGCCGTGGCAGCTGATGCCTTGTACGTCCACGCGAATTTCCATACGTCCACGCTGGCCGCGATAGATTTGGCAGTCTGTCGGTTCAGTACTAACAACAAATTCAGGGCGAATTTTGGATTGCTCGATAATGTACTGCCAGCATAGGCCATCACAGTCTTCTTCTTGCACAGTCCCGGTCACCAGCAGCGTGTATTGATCTTCCAGCCCCAGATCTTTAATGATCTTACCGGCATAAACCATCGATGCCATGCCGCCTTCCTGATCCGATGCACCACGTCCACCGATCAGCTCATCATCTTCCATCCCCTGATAAGGATCGAAGTTCCAGTTTTTAATATTACCAATCCCAACGGTATCGATATGGGCATCCATTGCAATCAGATGCGGCCCATGGCCGATATACCCTAAAATATTACCCATTGGGTCAATTTCTACTTTATCGAAACCGACTTTTTCCATCTCTTTTTTAATGCACTGTACAACCAGTTTTTCATCGCAGCTTTCACTTGGGATAGCGATCATATCGCGCAGAAAGCGGGTCATTTCATCTTTGTACTGATACGCTTTTTCCAACACCATTTCGAAAGGAACTTGCTTAGCCATTTTCTTAAACTCCAATGTGTTAGCTCGCTTACGGCGAGAAAATAAAGGTCAAAAAGTCGTTAATTTCATCGCTTTCAGCTACAGGCGGGATGTTTCCCTTCCCAAACGACTTCTCGGTAATGTTTAACGTCGGTATCGCCTTCCGTGCTAATAAGCAACACAACGGAATCATGATTTAAACCCAGTTGTTGCATCAGCTCTTCACTTTTTGGATGGTGGTGAACGGCGGCCAAGACGCCCAGCCCTACGGCACCAGATTCACCAGAAACAATGCGCGGATCGCTTCCCAGCGGATTGCCGAGAACGCGCATACCTAACGCAGCGACTTTGTCTTGGCAGGAGATAAACTGAGTGGCGCAGTTGCGCAGCAGTGGCCATCCGAGCGGGTTAGGTTCGCCGCAGGCTAAACCAGCCATAATGGTGGCCATATCGCCGCCCACATTGACGATTTCACCTTTCAAACCTGAACGGAAAACACAGTCGGCAAGATCGGGTTCAACAATCACGGAATGCAGTTTTTCGGCACCGAAGACATCAACCAGATAGCCCAAAACGCCGCCGGCCATTGCGCCTACGCCCGCCTGTAAGAAGACGTGTGTTGGTCGCTGAATGCCCATCGCCTGCATTTGTTCGACGGCTTCATCGGCCAGCGTGGAATAGCCCTGCATAATCCACGTTGGGATCTTGGTGTATCCCTCCCACGCAGTGTCTTGCACGATTTCCCAGCCGCGTTCTTTGGCAGTTTTCATGGTCAAACGCACTGTGTCGTCGTAGTTCATATCGGTGACGATGCACTCCGCACCCAGATTGCGGATATGATCTACGCGCTCACGCGCGGAGCCTTTCGGCATATAAATCACGGCGTTTTGACCCAGTTGCTGAGCGGCCCATGCCACGCCACGTCCATGATTACCATCGGTAGTGGTGGCGAAGGTCATTTTTTCCGTCAGCGTCGACTTCAGCTTTTCGAAAGAAAACGTATTGATGTCGATCTGGTATTTTTCACACAGCAAACGCGCAATCGCGTAAGCCCCGCCCAACATTTTGAAAGCGTTCAAACCGAAACGCTGAGACTCGTCTTTGACTAAAATTTTATTAACGCCAAAAAGCTGAGCCAGTTCGTCTAAAGAACAGAGCGGCGTAGGCTGATAACCCGTTATTTTTTTGTGGAAGGCACGGGCCTTTTGCGCTTCTGCGCGTGAGAAAAGTGGAGACGTTTCACCGTTGAAAAAACGGTTTTGCGCAATATCCACTTTCATAGAGAAAACAGACATAACCCATCCTCATCAGGAGAGTATCCGCCAGAGGCGGAAATACCGACGCATCGACAGATGCGCCGGTGCAGACAGTATTACTTGATACGTTTTTGCGCTTCTTTCAGCAGTTGTTCTAACACCAGACCTGGTTTCGAGAATTTACGCGCGACGATCATGGCGGCGATGATATAAGGCTTCCAGCTGGCTTCTTTGTAAGTAGCAATACGGTATTTTTCAAAGACGCCTTCGGTGACTTCGCCTTCCTTACAAGACACGCCTGAGATATCCGCTGGCAGGCAGTGCATATAGAGCGCCTCGCCGCCTTTGGTGTGCTTCATCATCTCTTCGGTGCAGTGCCAATCTTTATGTTTGGCATTCTCTGCTAAACACTGTTTTTCTAATGCTTTGAGACCGTCATGATCGTTCGCACGCAGCAGTTCGGTGCGCTCTTCCATGACTTTATAAGGCGCCCAAGATTTCGGATAAACGATATCAGCGTCTTTGAATGCTTCAGCCATAGAGTTCACCTGACGGAAGCTGCCACCAGAGGATTCAGCGTTTTGTTTTGCCACCGCAACCACGTCTGGAATGAGGTCATAACCTTCTGGGTGAGCCAGCGTGACATCCATGCCAAAGCGGGTCATTAGACCGATGATGCCCTGCGGCACAGAGAGCGGCTTGCCGTAGCTTGGTGAATACGCCCACGTCATCGCAATTTTTTTGCCTTTTAAGTTTTCTAGACTGCCGAAATGTTCTTGGAGCCAAGCCAGATCGGCCATCGACTGCGTTGGGTGGTCGATGTCACATTGCAGGTTTACCAATGCCGGACGCTGTGGCAGAACGCCTTGTTCATAGCCTTCATCCAGCGCGGCGCCGACTTCGCGCATATAAGCGTTACCTGCGCCGAGGTACATGTCATCACGAATACCAATAGCATCAGCACAGAAAGAGATCATGTTCGCGGTTTCACGCACGGTTTCGCCATGCGCAATCTGTGATTTACCTTCATCCAGATCTTGTTGGGTTAATCCCAGCAAGTTCAGGGCTGATGCATAAGAAAAGCGCGTTCTTGTGGAGTTATCGCGGAAAACGGAGATGCCTAAACCACTGTTGAAAATCTTGGTCGCAATGTTCTCTGCGCGCATGGTTTTTAATGCTTCGGCCAGATCCAGAACCAGTTTCAGCTCATCTGGGCTTTGCTCCCAGGTCAGCAGAAAATCTTTTTCATGCAGATTCGACTTAAGCGCATTGATATCCTTAATTAATTCGTTAACTGTTCTCATCTCATGGCCCTACAAAGTAAGTGATTGGCGTTTGATTTAATCTGCTATGGCGTACGTATGGCGGGTGGTTCAACGCTCGCCGTGAATAGCGACTGTTAACTCTTAAACAATAACTATGCCAAGCTGTGATTAATGGAGAGAGAACGTATGAAATAGGGGGGATAATGTGAGCCACGCCTCATTATTTATTCAAAATCAGCGTGTGCAGTTATGAATATCAGTAATAGTTGCATTATTAACTCACTAAGAAAGCTATTTCACTTTGCATACATCGCAAATAAAAACGTTATTCTCAGATGGGTGACAACCCAGAATGATAACAAAAACCATATTCTTATCAGTTTGATAATAAAGTGTGATGCCAACAACAGAAACTCATCCTAGTTAAGAAAAGGCAATTGATGTTTATCAAACCACACTTTCTATTCATGTATTATCGTAAGGTGAAAAGGACATAATTCCCGCTAACCATAAACGCGAATAATTTAGCGTTAGAGAAAGGTTCTGATTATGACACCCGTAAATGCTCAGTCCATATTGATGCAAATTCAGCCGACGATCTTACGCTTCACAAAAATGCTCGCCAGCGTCTTACAATTGGAAGTCGAAATCGTGGATGCCAATATGACGCGAGTATCGGGCACCGGCCCCTACGGGAAATTTTTTGGCCGAAAGCTCAACAGTAATTCAAGACTTCTTAGGTATGTTCTTGATACAAAGCAGGAAAAAGTTGTTATCCATTCACGATTCGATCCGGTTTGCGACGGCTGCACCAGCAAAGACAGCTGCAAAGAAAAAGCCTTTCTTGGGATCCCCATTATTTTTCAAAACGCCTGCATCGGAGTGATCAGCTTGGTGGCATTTACGCCCGAACAACAAGAGAGAATAAAAGATAATATTCATGAGTTCTCTGACTACGTCCGCCATATATCCAATCTTTTTGTCTCTAAGCTCCTAGAAAACCAAGGAGGTAGCGATGGAATAAATAAAATACTCATGAGCCTAATTGAGAATATGGACCAAGGCGTACTGGTTATTGATAATGAGAATAGAGCTAAATTTGCTAATCCCACGGCATTAAAACAGCTTAATGCGTCTCAAGATCAAATTATGGGTAAAACCTTTAATATCAGACCTCTTACTTTTCAACAAAATTATACCAGTGGCCATCTGCAACATATTATTTCCTTTGATGAACAACAGGAACTTATTATTGGTCAGCTGCATGATATTCAAGACCATCAGCTTTTTTTAATGGCATTTCATCAATCTCATTCACCGATGAATGTTGATTTTAATCCTGACGATCCACGCATTGAACATTTAGTTGGGGAATGTCGCCCAATTCGTACTTTAAAGCGTCTGATCACCCGCGTTGCACCTAGTCCATCCAGCATTCTCGTGGTTGGTGAAAGTGGAACCGGTAAAGAAGTGGTGGCGCGTGCTATACATCAACTGAGCGATCGTAATAACAAACCATTTATTGCCATCAACTGCGCAGCTATTCCAGACCAACTGCTAGAAAGTGAATTATTTGGCTATGTGAAAGGCGCATTCACCGGTGCTTCGGCGAATGGGAAAATAGGCCTGATTCAGGCGGCTAACAATGGCACGCTTTTTTTAGATGAAATCGGAGATATGCCTCTGACGCTGCAGGCTAAACTACTGCGTGCGATTGAATCCCGTGAGGTCCAACCGATTGGTTCCAGTAAGCCAATCCCTGTAGATATCCGAATTATTTCCGCGACTAACCAAAATCTTGAGCAATACATTGCCGACGGAAAATTCCGCGAAGACCTCTACTATCGCTTGAACGTTATTCCTATGACGCTACCACCGCTGCGTGAGCGCCAAGGTGATATTGAGCTCCTAGTGCATTATTTTTTAAATTTGCATACCAAACGTATCGGGATTGTTTATCCCGGCATGGCGCCAGAAGTAATGTCTTTGCTCAAGCTTTACCGCTGGCCGGGCAACGTGCGCGAACTCAGCAATTTGATGGAATATTTGATTAACGTGGTTCCAAGCGGAGAAGTGATTGATATCTCGCTGCTGCCTCCGAATTTGGTCAATGGGCAGGTGATACGCAGCTATAGAGAAGATGTCCCCTATCAAAGCGCGGCAGCGTGCGAAGAGCACGGCGCAACAGGGCTTGAAGACATGGAGCGGCAGATGATCCGCGAAGCGCTAAGCCGCCACAATAATAAAAAACAGGCCGCAGACGAACTTGGCATTGGTATCGCAACGCTGTATCGGAAAATCAAAAAATACGAACTCACGTCATTGTAGGCACTGAGCCCCTTGCGCTAAAGCTGTGCAGGGGCTTGCCCACATTCCACATTTGGCACGATAGCCAATGCGCAGGTCGTGTTAACCGTGAACCAACAACATGCCCATAAGGAACAGGCACAACATCATCGGCAGAGCTAAAATCAGTAATTCCAGCATGCGCTTGCCCGGATGCAAAACCTCGTCCTCTTTCGTTTTGGCTAGCGCCATCGCCCCCAGCAGCACCGCCAGCAAAGACAGAGCACCGGCAAAGCTAAAATCGGCAAACAGCACCGACATCTTCCATGCATTATAAGCTTCTGGCGATACCGTTGCTTGATGCTGCCCTTCTGCCATCCATTGCCACAGCAGCAATACCAGCGGCAGCAGCCATGAGCCTGCGCCAGCAATCCATGAAATACGTCTAATCATTGCCTTCTCCCTAAAACCAAACCCGAGAAAGAGTTAAATCTCGATTTCCACTCAAAAAAAAGCCCCGCAATGCAGGGCTATGAGCTGATTTCTTTAACAGAAATCAGAATGGAATATCGTCATCGAAATCCATTGGAGGTTCATTGCTTTGTGGCTGAGCTGCCGGTGCATTCTGTGGGCGAGCCGCTGGCTGAGAACCGCCGCTAAACTGATTGCCCTGTGGCTGCTGAGGCTGACCCCAACCGCCCTGCTGCCCTTGTGCCTGACCGCCGCCCATAGGAGCGCCGCCGCCTTGACGTCCACCCAGCATTTGCATGGTGCCGCCAACGTTTACGACGATTTCAGTGGTGTATTTTTCAACGCCAGCCTGATCGGTCCACTTACGGGTCTGCAAAGCACCTTCGATGTAAACCTGAGAACCTTTGCGCAGATATTCACCTGCAACCTCTGCCAGCTTGCCAAACAACACTACACGGTGCCATTCGGTTTTTTCTTTCTGTTCGCCGGTTTGCTTGTCGCGCCAAGTCTCGGAGGTGGCCAGAGTAATATTGGCTACAGCACCACCATTCGGCATATAACGGACTTCTGGATCTTGACCCAGATTCCCGACAAGAATCACTTTGTTAACGCCTCTGCTGGCCATTTCGATTCTCCTGATGAAGTAAATTTGTACGCACTCAAAATAATTATAGCGCGTAGTCTAAACCGTTAATTCTATCACGCCAGAGCCCTAACAGCATCACTGTTCGCTTCTGTGAAGTGGATTCCTTAATTGTTTAAGCATAGAACAATTTTGCATTTATATACTGGATATTCATTCAGGTTTTATTGTGCCATAATTGATCGTTTCAAGCATCGTTGTGTACTCCTAAACTGGCTAAATATTGCAGCAGACCGCGCCGTTACTGGTCTCAGCCCATTTTACCGACCGAGAGCACAACGCTGTACTAAGATTATCCAGAGCCTATCCCAATAGGTACTCCGCTGTTGCCCGCTGTGTACGATTTATCAGCAAACTGCGGTAGGTAAGCCTAATGAGATGGGTTCTTCATCCGGGAAGTCGTTAATGGATAAAATAGAAATACGGGGTGCTCGCACCCACAACCTGAAAAATATCAATCTGATCATTCCTCGCGACAAGCTGATTGTTGTGACCGGTCTGTCAGGCTCAGGCAAGTCCTCTCTGGCGTTTGATACGCTGTATGCTGAAGGTCAGCGTCGGTATGTCGAATCGTTGTCTGCCTATGCGCGTCAGTTTCTTTCTTTGATGGAAAAGCCAGACGTTGACCACATTGAGGGTCTATCTCCGGCAATTTCCATTGAGCAGAAATCTACCTCGCACAACCCGCGCTCAACCGTGGGGACAATCACTGAAATCCATGATTATCTGCGTCTACTGTTTGCCCGCGTTGGTGAGCCACGCTGCCCGGATCATGATGTTCCCTTGGCCGCACAAACCGTTAGCCAAATGGTTGATAACGTACTGACGCAGCCAGAAGGCAAACGTCTGATGCTGCTGGCACCGATCGTCAAAGATCGCAAAGGTGAGCATACTAAAACGCTGGAAAATCTGGCGGCACAAGGCTACATCCGCGCCCGTATCGACGGCGAGGTCTGCGATCTTTCCGATCCTCCTAAGCTGGAGCTTCAGAAAAAACACAGCATTGAAGTTGTGGTCGATCGTTTCAAAGTGCGTGATGACATGGCTCAACGCTTGGCGGAATCTTTTGAAACCGCGCTAGAGCTGTCTGGCGGCAGCGCCATTGTTGCCGATATGGATGACGATAAAGCGCCTGAGCTTCTGTTTTCCGCTAACTTTGCCTGCCCAATTTGTGGCTACAGCATGCGTGAGCTTGAACCACGGTTGTTCTCGTTCAACAACCCGGCTGGCGCTTGCCCAACCTGTGATGGTTTGGGGGTGCAGCAATATTTCGATCCCGATCGCGTGGTGCAAAACGCCGAGCTGTCACTGGCCGGCGGCGCAATTCGCGGCTGGGATCGCCGTAACTTCTACTATTTCCAAATGCTGAAATCGTTAGCAGATCATTATCATTTTGATGTGGAAGCGCCATTCGGTAGTTTGGATGCTAAAACGCAGAAAGCCGTGCTGTATGGCTCCGGCAAAGAGTCGATTGAGTTTAAATATATCAATGACCGCGGCGACATTACGGTACGCAACCATCCGTTTGAAGGCGTATTGCACAATATGGAGCGCCGCTACAAAGAAACGGAATCTTCTGCGGTACGCGAAGAGCTGTCGAAATTCATCAGCAACCGTTCATGCGCATCGTGCCACGGCACCCGTCTACGTGAAGAAGCACGTCATGTATTCGTTGAGAACACTACGCTACCTGTGATTTCAGATCTTAGTATTGGCGATGCTCTAACGTTCTTCCGCGATCTTAAACTACAGGGCCAGCGTGCCCAGATTGCCGAAAAAATCCTGAAGGAAATCGGCGACCGCCTGAAGTTCTTGGTTAACGTGGGCCTGAACTATCTAAGCTTGTCTCGCTCTGCTGAAACACTGTCCGGCGGTGAAGCGCAGCGCATTCGCTTGGCGAGTCAGATCGGCGCAGGTCTGGTTGGTGTGATGTACGTACTGGATGAGCCTTCAATCGGCCTCCATCAGCGCGACAACGAACGACTTCTGGAAACCTTGATCCACCTGCGCAATCTGGGTAACACCGTGATTGTGGTTGAGCATGATGAAGATGCCATTCGCGCAGCAGATTACGTCATTGATATCGGCCCAGGCGCGGGCGTGCACGGTGGTGAAGTGGTTGCTCAAGGCTCCGTGGATGAGATTATGGCGGTGCCTGAATCTCTTACCGGCCAGTTCCTTAGCGGCAAGCGTGAAATCGCGGTGCCTGCGGAACGCGTTCCTGCCGATGCCACCAAAGTGCTTAAGCTGATTGGTGCCAGCGGAAACAACCTGAAGGACGTTACGCTGACGCTACCTGTCGGTCTTTTCACCTGTATCACCGGCGTTTCTGGCTCCGGTAAATCCACGCTGATTAACGACACCCTGTTCCCGATTGCGCAAACCCAGCTAAACGGTGCAACGCTCGCGGAACCTGCGCCTTATCGCGCGGTGGAAGGAATGGAACATTTCGATAAAGTTATCGATATTGACCAAAGCCCAATCGGCCGTACGCCGCGCTCGAACCCAGCAACCTATACCGGCATCTTTACGCCGGTACGCGAGTTGTTTGCAGGCGTTCCAGAATCACGCGCGCGCGGTTATAACCCAGGACGCTTTAGCTTTAACGTTAAAGGCGGACGTTGCGAAGCCTGCCAAGGCGATGGGGTTATCAAGGTCGAAATGCATTTCTTGCCGGATATCTACGTACCTTGCGATCAATGTAAAGGTAAGCGTTATAACCGTGAAACGCTGGAGATTAAATACAAAGGCAAGAGCATCCACGAAGTGCTGGATATGACGATTGAAGAAGCGCGTGAGTTCTTCGATGCGGTTCCGGCGCTAGCGCGTAAGCTGCAAACGCTGATCGATGTCGGCCTGTCCTATATTCGCTTAGGTCAGTCAGCAACCACGCTGTCTGGCGGCGAAGCACAGCGCGTGAAGCTGTCTCGCGAACTCTCCAAACGCGGAACCGGCCAAACGCTGTATATTCTGGACGAGCCAACTACCGGCCTGCATTTTGCTGATATTCAGCAACTGCTGGCGGTATTGCATCAATTGCGCGATCAAGGCAACACCATCGTGGTCATTGAGCATAATTTGGACGTGATTAAAACGGCTGACTGGATCGTTGATTTGGGGCCAGAAGGCGGCGGCGGCGGCGGTCAGATTCTGGTATCAGGCACACCGGAAACGGTGGCTGAGTGTGAGCAATCACATACTGCTAGGTTCTTGAAACCGTTACTGAATAAAAAATAGAGTACCGTTACAAGCCTAAAATTAATGCGCCCCGATGAGAACGATCACCGGGGCGTTTTATATTTTGGCATTCGCTATCCGCTTACCTATTAAAAAAGATTACAGCCCTTGGCGGGTTTGCTCACCGATATGGTTAAGCGCTAAAGAATAAGAGCCATCAACCAGTTTATAGAGCAAAGAATCCTTGAGGGTGCCGTCGAGGAAAATCGTACTCCAATGTGCCTTATTCAGGTTAGGGCTTGGAACGATATCTTTATGTTCGCTGCGCAGTTGCGCTGCCTGCTCACAGCTCATTTTAAGCGCCACTGCAGGGCGACCTTCAACATGGTCGACCATCGCAAACATCACGCCGCCTACTTTAACCTGATTGGCTCGCCAACGATTTTGAACGCTTTGCTCCGCTCCCGGTTTAGCCATGCAGTATTGCAAAAATGCCGAATTATTCATGAACAATATCCCCTTGTATAGTTGCGACGATCCGGCGCGTACCGCCGTGCACGCGGTGTTCGCCAAACCATATCCCCTGCCAGGTTCCCAACTGTAGCTTTCCCCGACATATCGGTAACGTTAGGGAGGCCCCTAACAGCGAAGACTTAATATGCGCAGGCATATCATCATCGCCTTCATAGTCGTGCTCATAGGGAGCATCTTCGGGGACCGTTCGCATGAAGTGTCGCTCCATATCGTAACGGACAGTGGGATCACAGTTTTCGTTGAGGGTTAACGACGCGGAGGTGTGCTGCAGCAGCAGATGCAATATCCCAACCTCGACAGAGGCTAGCTGTGGGAGTTTTTCGATAATTTCATCGGTGACCAGATGGAAACCACGCGGCTTTGCATGCAAAACAATAGTGTGCTGATACCACATCTTCAGACGTCCTTAACTAGTATATTCTTTGTACAATAGTCGGCAACTTTTGAGCGTCAAAAGTTATGTAAAGACCTATTTAGCCTACGCCCCAGACAGACAGTTTGCAGCAGTCAATTTTCCTCTCTATGCAAAATACGCATAAAAAAGCCCATGTGCTTTTGCTACATGGGCTATAGAAATCTTAATCAACTTATTGAATATTAATTAGTTAAACTCATCTGCCAGCGATTTGCCATCCATGTTCCGCTGCTTTGCATCAGGAAACCGAATATTCCTCCTAGGCACAACGCCAAAACTACCGCTAGCCACTCGGACTGTGAGCCAAACAGCGCACAGGCACCGATAAAACTGCCGGGAACAAAGCAAAGCAGGCGAAACCGAGATTGGGCACACATCATGAAGGATATCGCCCCAGTAATGACTGCAGCATAGCTAAAATCGGTCGAGGCAGTCAGTGCCATAGCCATCGAAGCCCAGCTTGCACCACTCACATTAGCCGCAAGGCCACGACATAAACCGAGTAGTCCTTTGCTAGGAATAGCAAAATAGGTTGTACAACCTAAAAAGCCAATCCAGCTCATGAGTACCAACTGTTCAGCTAGCCATGCCCAAACGCCGGATAAAATGCCGGTGCTTAGCGCAAGACAAAGCAGCAATCGCATGTCTTTTGTCATCATGACGCTATCGCTAATGCCCCAAGACCGATAAACAGCCCAGCAATCGTTGCACTCATCAAGTTAGAGAGCGTCGCCGCAAGCAAAGCGCGTAATCCTAAGCGTGCAATATCCGATGCACGCTCTGGAGCAACGGCGCTAAATGCCCCCACCACCACCGCAATCGAGCCGAAGTTGGCAAAACCGCAGAGTGCAAAAGAGATAACGGCAATGGTTTTTGGATCTAAGGCACCGGCCGCTTCCTTGAGATAGGGAGAGAAATTCACATACGCGACAAATTCGTTAATAGCCAGTTTCTGCCCAATCAAACCGCCGGCCAGCGCAGAGTTATCCCAGCTTACGCCCATGATGTATGCCAACGGTGAGAAGAGATAACCTAGCAGGCTTTCCAAGCTGACGCCTGACCAACCAAACAAACCACCAACCCCGCCGATGATGCCGTTAATCAACGCAATTAACGCAACAAACGCCATCACCACCGTCGCCACACCAACGGCAATCTTAAGACCTAACATTGCCCCGCTCGCCGCCGCTTCAATAACACTCGCGGGGCGCTTATCGCTAAACGACATCTGGCTAAATTCAACCTGAGACTCCTCCGTGGCGGGGCTGAGCATGCGCGCAAACAAGATCCCGCCCGGAATCGCCATCAACGATGCAGCCAACAAGTACTCAATGGGCACGCCTAAGCCTGCATAACCCACCAACATGGAACCTGCAATTGACGCCATCCCACTACAAATGACCGTAAAAAGTTCGTTGCGGTTCATTTTGCTAATAAATGGTTTGAGCACCGCCGGGAGTTCGTTTTGCCCAAGAAATATCGTGGTGACCGCTGCAAACGCCTCTACTTTGCTCACTCGCATCATTTTCTGGAACACATAACCAAGAATATTAATAACCCAGCCCATCACGCCAATATAATAAAGAATCGAGATCAGCGAGGTAATAAAAATAATGGCGGGCAATACATGAAATGCGAAAACGAAACCAGCACCGTCAAATAACACATTCATTTTAGGGCCAACCAGACCACCAAAAATAAATGAACTACCGGCATCACTGTATGAGATAACCTTATTAACCCCACTCGCAATGGCGTTAATCAGCCATTTCCCCGCAGGTACATAAAGCATCACCGCACCTAGAACAATCTGTAATAAAAGTGCTGCACCAACCGTTCTTATTTTAATTTTTCTTCGATTATTAGAAAAAATAAAAGCGATTAAAAGAAGTATACCAATACCAAGCAAGCTGCGTAATAAGTCCATAAATCCGTCCCTTCGATATATGCAGCCATAGCCAAAATAATTCGAGTTATATTGAGGCGGTAAGTAAATCCCGATGAGCTTACTCAAGTAAGTGATTCGGGTGAACAAACGTAGCCAACAAAAATGCAGCTTGAAGTATGATGGATATATACCTGAAAGAGGATAAGCGTAGAAACCCATCCACCTTTCAGGTTGGCATTTTATTTAATTGTTAATATCAGGATAAAACTTAAGGAGTAACGCTATTTTTATGCTGCGGTCTCCTGGTAGCAACATGCAATCTGAGCGGCTAGTTTTGCATTATTAAATACCAATTGGATATTGGAGTGCAGGCTATCGCCCCCCGTGAGTTCAGCCACTCTGGCCAGCAAGAATGGCGTGCTGTCTTTCCCATGAACGCCCTGTTCTACCGACTCCTGAACGGCTTGCTCAATCGCCGCATTGATTTTAGCTTCAGGCATCGCAAATTGTTCGGGGATCGGATTAGCAATCACCATTCCACCATCCAAACCAGACTGCCACTTGGTCGCCATTGCCTTCGCTATCTGCTCGGGCTCATCTAATTGAATGCTGACGGAGAACGGACTAGTACGGCAGAAAAATGCGGGTAGCACCTGAGTTTGATAGCCAATCAGCGGCACGCCGTGCGTCTCAAGATATTCGGTGGTTAACCCTAAATCCAGAATCGATTTGGCTCCGGCACAAATTACGGCCACGTTGGTTTTTGCTAGCTCTTGTAAATCAGCTGAGATATCAAATGTTTGTTCAGCCCCGCGATGAACACCGCCGATACCACCGGTGGCAAAGACATGAATACCGGCCATTTCGGCAATAATCATGGTCGAAGCCACGGTTGTTGCACCGTTTTTGCCTGCTGCAACGATGAATGGCAAGTCACGGCGGCTCACTTTCGCCACGTTGTGGCCTTCTTTGCCGAGCAGCTCAATCTCTTCGCGGGATAAGCCTGCTTTCATACGGCCGTTAATAATCGCAATCGTCGCAGGCACTGCACCATTTTCACGAATTTGCTGCTCAACCGCCAACGCCGTTTCGGCATTTTGCGGGTAAGGCATACCATGGGAAATAATGGTAGATTCTAAAGCCACAACGGGGCGGTTATTGGCTAGTGCCTCAGCAACTTCCGGCGAAATATCCAGATACTCATTGGTCATAATGTTATTTTTCATGATTGTAATTCCAACAGTTTTTGAACACTGCCATTCGACAGATTAGGGTTATTAGTAAATTCAGAGGAAAGAGTTAACGCGGAGCATCCCTGCGCAAAACGGATACTTTCGGCAAGCGTCATATCTTCAAGCCAACAGCTAGCCAGCCCGGCCATCATGGCATCACCAGCCCCTGTCACATTGACGATATTCACCGGCAAAGGACTCGACCAACCGCTTTGCCCATCAATCTCGCTGTAAAAAACACCGGCCGCTCCCATGCTTAGCGCAATTCGCTGTACGCCTTGTTCATGGAACCATTTAGCCGCTTTAGGTGCATCTTTTGGGCTCGTAATCGTCATTCCACTGAGGATTTCGGCCTCAAGGCGATTAGGCTTCAAGGTATGAATATGTGATAGCCAATTTCGGATCTTGGGTGCTTTAAATGCAGATACGGTATCAACAAATATTGGCACACTGCCTGCATGGCTAAATAACCATGCCAAAGCATCTTCGGTAAGGTTGCAGTCAACGATCAATACACCGGCATGCTGAATAAGATCTTTTGACGTTGCTAATAATGCTGGCGTCAGTTTTTCTAAAATGCGCATATCATTAATAGCGACCAGCATTTCACCGCCTTCGTCTAATAACGAGACATAGGTCGATGTGGTTTCACCATGCAGTTTATGGAAACTATCAATATGAACACCGGCTAATTTGGCCTGTTCTAATAAGGTATCCCCATAAAAATCATCGCCTACCACAGAAATCAAATGGCACTCTCGACCCAATAAGGCAATGTTTTGTGCTATATTTCTGCCGACGCCGCCGGGAGTACATTTTATTTTCCCTGGATTAGAATCTTCATAAACTAATTTAGAGGATGAGTATCCACAAACATCCATATTCGTAGAGCCGACGGTAACAACATAGCTGTGCTCAGATAATATATATCCTTTTCCTTTTATATATCCTTTCTTCATTAAGTTCATAATATGTCCTGCTACACCAGAGCGGCTAATACCTAAAACATCGGCAATTTCCTGCTGTGGGATCAAAGGATCACGTCTCAGAAGCTGCAATATCTGCTTTTCTCGGCTAGTCATATTGGACACTTGTTTGTTTTTAAACATGCGTTTGTTTTAATCTGCCATTGAAAAACAGTAAAGTGGGATTTAGAAGTTTAAGAAGGAATTGGGAAGGCGATCGTAATTAGGGTGAATACGTTTTCATTCATTATTTTGTGAGCAACATCAAGCTATCAACCACTCGATTTAAACCTAATAACCACAAAAACAAATCATTAAAAATAATGCAGAATTTTATTCTTTTAATAAATATTAAAAATCATAGAGATGGGAATTTTCTTATAAAGCGCTAACTTTTGTTTGCATGGACACTCATTATCGATTTTGAGTGATCCATCAGCATCTGCTATTTAAATTACAACGAGATCTGTCTCACAGTCGGCATCGCTGTTTTCAGTGGAACTCTGCTGGGGATGAGAAATAAAAAAGCTCCCTAAAATATCGGGAGCTTCATTAACGATAGGAATTAAACGGCAGCAAATGACTGGGCAACGCGCTGCGCATTAGCGTGATTCATTCCCGCTACGCACATGCGACCGCTGGCGATCAGGTATACGCCAAACTCTTCACGTAGCCGGTCCACCTGCTGAGCACTGAGGCCGGTATAGCTAAACATGCCGCGCTGCGACATCAGGTAGTCAAAGTTGCGCTGTGGTAATACGGTTTTCAAACCATCCACCAGCGTGCGGCGCATTTCGATAATGCGCAGGCGCATACTTTCAACTTCATCAAGCCACAAAGCTTTCAGCTTCGGATCGTTAAGCACCGTTGCCACCACCTGTGCGCCGAAGTTAGGCGGGCTGGAGTAAATGCGGCGCACGGTTGCTTTTAACTGGCCTAATACTCGGTTTGCGGCTTCTTCGCTTTCACACACAACGGATAACCCGCCAACGCGTTCACCGTAGAGGGAGAAAATTTTTGAAAACGAATTACTCACGAGGCAAGGCAACTCTGCCTGCGCCATCGCGCGGATAGCATAGGCATCTTCTTCCATTCCGGCCCCAAAACCTTGATAAGCAATATCAAGGAATGGGATCAGTTCACGCGCTTTCGCGATTTCAATCACGCGATCCCATTGTGCATCGGTGAGATCTGAACCTGTTGGGTTATGGCAGCATGGATGCATCAACACAATGCTACGCGCTGGCAGTTGATTGAGCGTGTTGAGCATCGCATCAAAATTTACCCCCAGCGTTTCAGGGTCAAAATAGGGATACTGATGCACTTTGAAACCCGCCCCCGAGAAGATCGCAATATGGTTTTCCCACGTTGGATCGCTGACCCATACCTCTGAATCAGGGAAATAATGTTTTAAAAAATCAGCTCCAACTTTCAGCGCACCGGAGCCACCAATGGTTTGCACTGTAACAATTCGCTTTTGAGCAACCATAGGATGTGTATCACCAAACAACAGGCTCTGAATGGCGCTACGGTATGGCGCTAAACCTTCCATCGGCAGATACAACGACGCAGCACCCTCGCGAGCATTCAGGATCTCTTCCGCAGCAGCAACGGCTTTCAACTGTGGAATGGTTCCCTTTTCGTCATAGTACAGACCGATACTGAGATTAACTTTATCGGCTCGAGGATCCTGTTTATAGGTATCCATCAGCGAGAGAATCGGATCGCCTGCATAGGCGTCTACATGCTGAAACACGGGTGCTCTCCTTGAAATCACGGGGGTAAAAATAGCTTTAACAACACAATAACCTTGTCGCAGGTCATAAAGCTATAGCCAATTACTTCGTCCATACCGATCTTTTTGAGCTAGGCTTAAAGGATAGGTTTCATCATATCCAAAATAATTTGAGCTACCTTGAGGCGGCAAAGAGGCAGCAAATTCAGCGCGGCCATCAAAAGTGCAGCTTGAAGTACGGCGGGTATGGAACGGATGGGGCTTCTATTTAGCCTCTCCAGCAGAAGGAGAAAACGATGTCCACACAACCTCTTATCAAGCTGAGCGACGGAAATACCATGCCACAGCTCGGTTTAGGCGTATGGCAAGCCTCGAATGAGCAAGTCATCACCGCTATCGAAACCGCGTTAGAGACAGGTTATCGCTCAATCGATACTGCGGCCATTTATGCTAACGAAGAAGGCGTCGGCAAAGCGTTAGCAAACTCGTCAATTGCTCGCGACGAGCTTTTCATCACCACTAAATTATGGAATACAGACCAAGACAACGCGGCGAAGGCGCTGGAAGAAAGCCTGAAAAAGCTGCGGTTGGATTACATCGATCTGTATCTGATTCATTGGCCAGCGCCTGCGCAGGATAAATACGTTACCGCATGGAAGTCGCTGATTGACCTCAAGAAACAAGGGCTGATCAAGAGCATCGGCGTATGTAATTTTAATATCCCACACCTACAACGCCTGATCGATGAAACGGGCGTTTCACCCACCGTGAACCAAATTGAGCTTCATCCTTTGATGCAGCAAAAAACCATGCACGCATGGAATGCCACACATCACATTGCTACCGAATCTTGGAGCCCGCTGGCACAGGGCGGCGAGGGTGTTTTTGATACTGAAATCATTCATAAGCTGGCGCAGAAGTATGAGAAAACCCCAGCTCAAATTGTCATTCGCTGGCACTTGGATTCTGGATTGATTGTGATCCCTAAATCCGTTACGCCAAAACGCATTCAAGAAAACTTTGGGGTATTTGATTTTCGGTTGGATAAAGATGAGCTGAGCCTGATTGCCAAGCTCGATAGCGGAAAACGCTTGGGGCCCGATCCTGATACGTTTGAAAAGCTGTAATGAATCGGTAAAAAAATCCCCGCGCTGCGGGGATTTTTTATCGTTATTTACCTTTGGTCACGCGAGGTGCCTTGCGCCCTGATGGCTTCGCAGCCGTTTTTCCCGCTGGCGTATGCGCCGTTGGTCTAGCCGCTTGCGGTTTACCTTTAACAGGCTTGCCCGCCGGAGAAGCCTTATCATGCGCTTTTCCATTGCGCTCCGCTGACGGCGCTTCACCGCGAATCGTTTTAGGTTTGGCTGCACGCTGTTCAGGCTTCGCTGGAGCACCGGTATGCTTAGTCATCGCCGGACGCATATTTCTCTGGTATCCACGACGCGCTTCGCGTTGTTCTTCAAGCGTTGGGGCCGGTACTAAACATTCACGGCGCGAACCGATCAAATGCTTCATACCCATCTCTTCCAGCGCACCACGGATCAGCGGCCAGTTGGCTGGATCGTGATAGCGCAGCAGCGCTTTGTGTAAGCGGCGCTGGCGATCGCCTTTCGGCACCACAACATCTTCGCTTTTATAATCGACTTTACCCAGCGGGTTTTTACCCGTGTGATACATCGTGGTGGAATTCGCCAACGGCGACGGATAGAAGTTTTGTACCTGATCCAAACGGAAACGGTTTTTCTTCAACCACAGCGCTAAGTTGACCATATCTTCATCTCGCGTTCCCGGATGCGCTGAAATGAAATACGGGATCAAATACTGCTCTTTGCCAGCCTGCTTGGAATAGGTATCAAACAGCTCTTTAAAGCGATGATAGCTTCCCATGCCCGGCTTCATCATCTTAGACAGCGGCCCTTCTTCGGTATGTTCTGGCGCAATCTTCAGATAGCCCCCCACATGATGGGTTGCCAGCTCTTTGATATAACGCGGATCTTCAACCGCCAGATCATAACGAACCCCAGAAGCAATGAGGATTTTCTTCACACCGTCTAGATCACGCGCACGACGATACAAATTGATGGTCGGCTCATGGTTGGTGTCCATGTGCTGACAAATCTCAGGGTAAACGCAGGATGCACGACGGCAGGTTTGCTCGGCGCGCGGTGACTGGCAGCGCAGCATATACATGTTGGCCGTTGGGCCACCCAAATCGGAAATCACGCCGGTAAAGCCAGGGACTTTGTCGCGGATCTCTTCGATTTCACGAATAATTGAGTCTTCTGAACGGCTCTGGATGATGCGGCCTTCGTGTTCGGTAATCGAACAGAATGAGCAGCCGCCGTAGCAACCACGCATGATGTTGATGGAGAAGCGGATCATCTCATAAGCAGGAATACGGGTGCTGCCGTAGGCTGGATGAGGAACACGCTGGTAAGGCAGCGCAAATACGCTGTCCATTTCTTCCGTGCTCAATGGGATAGCCGGAGGGTTAATCCAAATATAGCGATCGCCATGTTTTTGCATCAAAGCACGCGCGCAGCCGGGGTTAGTTTCATGATGCAAAATGCGTGACGTGTGCGCATACAGTACTTTGTCATTTTTAACTTTTTCATAAGACGGCAGCAGCACGTAGGTTTTTTCCCACGGCTTAGGCTTTGGCGCACGCACGGTGATGGTTTGTACGCTATCGTCTTTCTTCTTATCGGCATCTGGCGCACAGGCCAAATCGTCGCCGTAAGGGTTGGGAATCGGTTCGATACGGCCCGGTTTGTCTAAGCGAGTGGAATCCACGCCGCTCCAGCCCGGCAACGCCTCTTTGCGCATGACCGCGGTATTACGCACGTCGATAATGCTGGCAATCGGCTCACCGGAGGCCAAACGATGCGCAACTTCCACCAGTGGGCGTTCGCCGTTGCCATACATCAGCATATCGGCTTTAGAGTCCACCAGCACCGAACGGCGTACGGTATCAGACCAATAATCGTAGTGAGCAATACGGCGCAGGCTGGCTTCAATCCCACCTAAAATCACCGGAACATCGCTGAAAGCTTCTTTACAGCGTTGGGTATAAACCAGCGTTGCACGATCTGGACGTTTGCCGCTTTCATTGTTTGGCGTGTAAGCATCGTCGTGGCGCAGTTTGCGATCGGCGGTATAGCGGTTAATCATCGAATCCATGTTGCCCGCAGTGACGCCATAAAACAGGTTCGGTTTCCCCAGACGCATAAAATCGGCTTTGCTGGTCCAGTCCGGTTGCGCAATGATCCCCACACGGAAACCCTGAGCTTCCAGCATGCGGCCAACGATTGCCATTCCAAAGCTTGGATGGTCAACGTAGGCATCACCGGTAACTAAAATGACGTCACAGCTATCCCAGCCGAGAGTATCCATTTCCTCACGCGACATCGGTAAGAACGGGGCCGTGCCGTAGCACTCTGCCCAATAGGGCGTGTAGGAGAACAAATCACGTTCTGGCTGGATCAGGCTGATACTACTCATGACATCACTCTTTTCTATTTATCTGGGGAAGTTTGCGCTGAAGCGGAACTGCAATACGTTGTGCCGTTAACAATTTGGGTGGTTAACAAAGCATCAATATCAGGGCGGCGATTATACGCATTTGCACACGTAAAAGAGAGGGATATTTGAGATTGGCCTGTTATCACCCCTATCGTTCCCTGAATGAGCTGCGGCAAAGTTCATGACGGGGGCTTGCCTTAGCGGCTTTTACCCACAACAATAGCATTCTTATCACTGACTTTGCGTGGCGTTACGTTATGTCCGAACGATTGACGATTAAAGATATTGCTCGCCTCAGCGGCGTGGGTAAATCCACCGTTTCTCGGGTGATCAATAAAGAATCTGGCGTGAAACCTGAAACGCGGGCGCGGATCGAAGAAATCATCAGTCAACATAACTTTGCCCCATCAAAATCGGCTCGAGCCATGCGCGGGCAAACGGATAAAGTCGTCGCCATCATTGTTTCGCGTTTAGATTCCAACGCTGAAAATCAGGCCGTGCGCGCCATGCTTCCCCTGTTGTATGCCCAAGGCTACGACCCTATTTTATTAGAAAGCCAGTTTGAGCCGGAGCGAGTGCAGGAACATTTGACCGTTCTATCGCGTCGTCACGTTGATGGCATTTTGCTGTTCGGCTTTACCGGTCTGGATGAATCAATGCTGCTGCCGTGGCGAGAGAAAATCGTTGTTCTGGCATGGGAGTATGAACAGCTGACCTCGGTACGTTATGACGATAGCGGCGCTGTCACCTTGCTGATGAACGCGCTCATCGCCAAAAAACATCAACACATCGCTTTCGTTGGGGTCAAACTTTCGGATGCCACAACGGGTGGACGCCGTTACGACACCTATCACGCGCACTGCAAAAAGCACCAGATAACGCCTTGTGCCGCGCTCGGGGAGCTTACCTTTCAGAGTGGATATCAGTTGGCTCAGCAGGTTATCTCTGAGGATACCAGCGCTATCATCTGCGCGTCAGATACCATTGCTCTCGGCGTAAGTAAGTACTTACAGGAGCGGTCAAAAAACGATGTGATCGTCTGCGGCATGGGGAATAACTCGCTGCTGGAGTTCTTGTATCCCAAGACCTTTTCCGTCGACTTAGGCTATGCCGAAGGCGGACGAATGGCGGTACAACAGTTACTCTCCCTGCAAAGCGCGCCACAGCCCGGCAAGCACATTACGGTGCCTTGCACATTACGCCGCCCAAACTGATTAACGCTGTGCAAATCGGCGCTTACGTCGATAGGCAAAGACATCATCAACCACGCCGTTACTGATCCGCTGCTGCAAACTACGCCAATAGTTTGCAGTAAATAAATCACCGTGCATTTCGGCAAACAACGTTCTAATTCGCGCATCACCGCATAAGAAATGCTGGAACTCTTCAGGAAACACATCATTTGGCGACACGCTATACCATGGCTCGCTGGCCATTTCGTCCTCAGGATAACGCGGCGGTGGAATATCGCGGAAGTTAACCTCAGTCATGTAGCAAATTTCGTCGTAATCATAAAACACCACTCGCCCATGTCGGGTTACACCAAAGTTTTTAAACAGCATATCGCCGGGAAAAATATTCGCCGCAGCTAGCTGCTTGATCGCATTGCCATACTCTTCAATGGCGTCATGTAACTGGCGCTCATCGGCCTGCTCCAGATAGATATTGAGCGGAATCATGCGACGCTCAATATACAGATGACGGATCACGATACGATCGCCTAAATCTTCCAATTTCTCAGGAACTTCCCGTTGTAATTCCGCCATCAGCTCAGGGCTGATGCGCCACTTTTCAATCACAAAGTTTTCATATTCTTGAGTATCAGCCATGCGGCCAACGCGATCGTGTTCCTTAACTAGCTGGTAGCAGGCTTGAACCCGTGCAGGATCGACCTCTTTTTGCGGCGCAAACTTATCTTTGATGATCTTAAATACGCGGTCAAACGAAGGCAGCGTGAAAACCAGCATCACCATTCCTCGAATGCCTGGAGCAATAATGAATTGTTCTTTAGATTCGGCAAGATGCTTTAAATACTCGCGGTAATATTCTGTTTTCCCATGCTTTTGGCAGCCAATCGCCATATAGAGCTCAGCGGTTGTTTTCCCCGGTAAAATCTCGCGCAGCCAGTCAACCAACGCGGCCGGCAAAGGTGCATACACCATGAAGTACGAACGAGCGAAGCCAAAAACAATGCTGGCCTCATCTAAACGCGTTAAGCAGGTATCGACAAACAGCGCGCCTTGTTCGTTATGATGAATCGGCAGCAGAAAGGGATAAATGCCTTCTGGCGTGTGCAGCTTCCCCACCAGCCAAGCCGCTTTATTGCGATAAAACAGCTCATTGGCTACCTGTAGGCGGCTGTGATTCAGCGTATTTTCACCGAAGGTACTTTCTAAATGGCTGAGAATATAGTCCACATCACGGGCGCGATCCTCCCACGGTAATCGAAGTGGCAGTTCGCCGAGTAAATCATTGATTAGCGCATGCCAACCGGCATCAGGCTTAAAGGTTCTGGCTAATGGACGGGGAAATTCGCGCCAATGGCGCTCTGGCTGGGAGCTAAAAACAAATAGCTTATCTGGGGTTAGCTCACGATGATTGAATAAGCGGCAGTACACGGAGTTAAAAAAGCTTTCGGCAATTTCAAAACGCGGATATTCAGGCAGCATGTCGGTGTAGACCGTCTTCACGCGAGCCAAGAATTCAGCATCATGACATAAAGGCCCCGTCATCCTGCGTAGCTGCTCCACCACCAGCCCCACATGGTGATCGTAGAGGTGAATACGTTTTTTCATCGCCAGTTGAACAGCGCCCCAGTTAGCTTTCTCAAAGCGCTGTTGGGCTCCCGCGGTCACTTCGAGAAAACGACCATACTGAGCATCGAAGCCCTGTAAGATCGTCTGCGCAATCAGTTGTTCCATACCAATAGCCATCTCGGTCACCTCGCTGACTCTCAGACAAAACGGGCAGAGCGCATTGCCCTGCCCGTTTTAGCGTTCATGCTTACCCGTGTTTTTAGAATTGCTGCTCTTCAGTTGATCCGGTCAAAGCCGTTACCGATGATGCACCACCCTGAATCACATTCGTCACTTTATCAAAGTATCCCGTGCCCACTTCCTGTTGGTGGGAGGCAAAGGTATAACCCTGTTTCTGTGCCGCAAACTCGCGCTCCTGCACTTTCTCAACGTAGTGTTTCATGCCCTCTCCATTGGCGTATGCGTGCGCCAGATCAAACATGTTGAACCACATGCTGTGAATGCCTGCCAGCGTGATGAACTGGTATTTATAGCCCATCGCAGAAAGCTCATCTTGGAAGCGTGCGATAGTCTGATCGTCGAGGTTCTTTTTCCAGTTAAAGGAAGGTGAACAGTTGTAGGCCAGCAGCTTGCCCGGATACTGGGCGTGAATCGCATCGGCAAAGCGCTTCGCCGCGTCTAAGTCTGGGGTAGACGTTTCGCACCAAACTAAATCGGCATAAGGCGCGTAGGCGAGGCCACGACTGATAGCCTGTTCAATACCAGCATGAGTACGGAAAAAGCCTTCAACGGTACGCTCACCGGTAACAAAAGCGCTGTCGTAGCTATCGCAATCTGATGTGATCAGATCGGCAGCATCGGCATCGGTACGGGCAATCACCAGAGTTGGAACACCCAATACGTCTGCGGCTAAACGCGCGGCGACTAATTTTTGAATCGCTTCCTGCGTCGGAACCAGTACTTTGCCGCCCATATGACCGCATTTTTTCACCGATGCCAGTTGGTCTTCGAAGTGAACTCCGCCTGCACCAGCTTCAATCATCGATTTCATTAATTCAAACGCATTCAGCACGCCACCAAAACCGGCTTCAGCGTCGGCAACAATCGGTAAGAAGTAATCGGTAAATTTGCTATCACCCGGCTCCACGCCGTTCGACCATTGGATTTGGTCTGCGCGACGGAATGAATTATTGATACGTTCAACTACCGCTGGCACCGAATTAACGGGATACAGTGATTGATCCGGATACATGCTGGATGCCAAGTTGGCATCCGCCGCCACCTGCCAGCCAGAGAGATAGATGGCTTCGACACCGGCTTTTGCCTGCTGTAATGCCTGTCCACCGGTTAATGCCCCGAGGCAGTTAACATAGCCTTTGCGTGAACCGCCATGCAGCAGCTCCCAAAGTTTAGCGGCGCCCTTTTGCGCTAAAGTACATTCTGGATTCACCGAACCACGCAGATTAACCACGTCATTTGCGCTGTAGGGACGCGTAATGCCCTCCCAACGCGGGTTAGTTTTCCAATCCTGTTCCAACTGCTGAATTTGCTGATTACGTGAGGTAGACATGGCAAGCGCTCCTTGGCTTTTTTCTCTATTTTATGGTTTCGGTGTAGGGTTAATTTTCGTGCTTAATTCAACAGTTCATAACCAGGTAGTGTCAGGAAATCGATCAGCTCATTGCTGGTTGTAATACGCTCCATCAGACTGGCAGCCTCAATAAAACGGCCGCTGTCGAAACGTTTATCACCAAGCTCTTGACGAATAACCTGCATTTCTTCTTTCAATAACTGACGGAAAAGATCTGGGGTAACCTGCTGGCCATTGCTCAGCGTTTTCCCGTGGTGGATCCACTGCCAGATTGATGTGCGAGAGATCTCCGCCGTCGCCGCATCCTCCATCAAGCCGTAGATTGGCACGCAGCCATTACCCGAAATCCAAGCCTCAATGTATTGAACGGCAACGCGAATATTGGCACGCATCCCCTCTTCGGTACGTTCACCAGGGCAAGGTTCCAGCAGTTGAGCTGCGGTAATAGGTTCATCCTGCGAACGCGTTACCTCAAGCTGATTGCTGCGCTCACCCAACACGCGGCCAAAAACCTGCATCACTTCATCTGCTAAGCCCGGGTGTGCAACCCAAGTGCCGTCATGGCCGTTATTTGCTTCAAGTTCTTTATCAGCACGGACCTTATCCATCACCCATGCATTGCGCTCAGCGTCTTTGCTAGGGATAAATGCCGCCATTCCGCCCATCGCAAAAGCGCCGCGTCTGTGGCAGGTTTTGATCAGCAAACGTGAATAAGCACTTAAGAACGGTTTTTCCATCGTCACGGACTGGCGATCGGGTAAAACACGGTCGCTATGGTTTTTCAGCGTTTTGATATAGCTAAAGATGTAATCCCAGCGACCGCAGTTCAAACCAACGATGTGATCACGCAGGCTATGTAAGATCTCATCCATCTGGAATACCGCAGGCAGGGTTTCAATCAATACAGTGGCCTTAATTGTTCCACGCGGTAGATCAAAACGATCTTCGGTAAAGCTGAAGATCTCACTCCACCATGCAGTCTCATGGTAAGACTCTGTTTTAGGCAGATAGAAATAGGGGCCGCTGCCTTTTTCCAAGAGTGCTTGGTAGTTATGGAAAAAGTAGAGCGCGAAATCAAACAGCCCTCCGGGGATAGCCTCACCCTGCCACGTTACATGCTTTTCAGGCAGATGAAGACCACGCACACGAGCAATCAGCACCGCAGGATTCGGTTTTAGCTGGTAAATTTTTCCTGCTTCATTGGTGAAGCTGATCGTGCCATTCACGGCGTCACGCAGGTTAATTTGGCCCTCAATCACTTTGTCCCAGTTTGGAGCAAGTGAATCCTCAAAATCAGCCATAAAAACTTTAACGTTCGCATTAAGCGCATTGATCACCATTTTGCGCTCGACCGGCCCCGTGATTTCAACGCGGCGGTCTTGAAGATCGCGAGGAATACCGCGAATTTTCCAATCGGAATTTTTAATGGAATTAGTTTCCGAAATAAAATCTGGCAGTTCACCGCGATCTATTTTTTGTTGTTGCGCCTGACGAGCCGTAAGTAACTGCTTGCGTTGAGGCGCAAATCGAGCGACTAAATCAGTTAAAAACTCAATAGCCTCTTCGGTAAGAACTTGCTGCTCCTGACTGCCAAATTGCTGGGTAAATGCCAGCTCAGTATCAACGATCTGTTGTGTCATATGTTTGTCTCCGCCCTCTGCTAGGGGTACAACCAGAACCCCACTCCTGTCATTTAGCTCACTTTTGCACTTCTCATTAGCGACTAAATTTCGTACCAACAGATTAAAGCGTAGACAGTGATTCAACAAAATCAAAAACAATTTCCATTTTTATTATAATTATTTTTATATTCTTTAAATTTCATATGGATAGGTAAATATATTAATAACAATAAGAAGAAAACCGGTTCCATTAGATTGTTTAAACACAATAGACTGTTAATTAAGAAAAAGAATTGAGGGGAGATAAAATTTGAGGATGCTGCTAAACAGACATTCAGCAGCATTAGGGAAAAGTTGAAAATATAGTGAAGTAGGCTTATTCCAGCGTAGGGTTCATATAACGCAGATCAAACGGCGTGATCTGGTAAACATAGTAGTTCAGCCAGTTAGTAAACAGTAAGTGTCCATGGCTACGCCATGACGCTTTGGGGCTATGTTCAGGATTATCATCGGGGAAGTAATTCACAGGAACATCTGGAGAAAGGCCCGCCGCAACATCGCGGAAATACTCTCCCGACAAAGTATGTGCATCATACTCAGGATGCCCCGTCACAAAAGCCATCCGCTTATCTTTGGTCGCAAATAGGTAAGCGCCTGCCTGCTCAGACTCAGCCAAAATATCGAGATCGCTATATTCTCGCAGCACCTCGGCTGGGAAGTCAGCATAGCGAGAATGTGGAGCCAAGAAAGTTTCATCAAAACCGCGGGTCAGAAGCGCTAACGGCTGTAGCGTTTGATGATGATAAACACCTGAGAGCTTAGTCTCACGCGTCAGTTTAGGAATGCCATAGAGAACGTTTAATGCGGCCTGAACCGCCCAGCATACAAACAGCGTAGAGGTTACGTGCTCTTTAGCCCAGTGAACGATCTGTTCAATCTGCGGCCAATACGCTACGTCACAAAAATCGACCAGACCGAGAGGTGCACCGGTGACAATCAACCCATCAAAATTTTGGTCTTTAATGTCTTCAAAATTACAGTAGAAATTATCCAGATGCTCGGCAGGCGTATTTTTCGACTCACGGCTATCAATGCGCAGTAGCTGTATATCAATCTGTAACGGCGAATTCGAAAGTAATCGAAGAAATTGGTTTTCTGTCTCGATCTTTTTAGGCATCAGATTGAGTACCAAAACTTTAAGCGGACGGATCTCCTGCGTTGCCGCTCGTGAGGAGGGCATGACAAAGACATTTTCATTCCGCAAAAAGCTTACGGCAGGTAATTCATCTGGCACCCTGATTGGCATAATCGCTAGCTCCTAGACTCTGTTAAGAAAGCATCCATATAAACGTTTAGACTTCTAGATGCCTGAAGATAACGAGTTTTCACCAGCTTGTACAGCATGCAGGATGAAGTTGAAAATCTTTCATCCTGCATTTTGCTAGCAGCAATGCTTACATCCTGATTTCTTGGCCTTTTTTATGTAATAGCAATGAAACCAGCATCGCCATAAAGCACATACCTGAAACGTACCAGAAGAAAGCTGTTTCAATGCCAGCCGCTTTCATCGACAAGGCGACATATTCAGCAGAACCACCAAACAAAGCGTTACCAACGGCATAGGAAAGGCCAACGCCTAATGCGCGAACCTCCGGCGGGAACATTTCTGCCTTCAGCAGCCCACCGATTGAGGTGTACAAGCTCACAATCGTTAGCGCAGCAACGATGAGGACAAAGGCAAGATAGGGATTCGTCACATCTTGTAGCGTGGTAAGTATCGGTACCGTCAGCAATGAAGCCAAGGCGCCAAAAGCGATCATTGAGTTTCGACGCCCAACTTTATCTGACAATCCGCCAAAAATAGGCTGCAACAACATAAAGACGAACAAGGCAGCCGTCATTATTCCGCTCGCCATTTTGGCATCCATACCTGCGGTGTTGACCAGATATTTCTGCATATAGGTTGTAAACGTATAGAAGCTCAGCGAGCCCCCTGCGGTAAAACCAAGTACCATCAGAAAAGCTTTTTTGTTATTCCATAATCCAGATAACGTTCCTGCATCCTTACGCGTTCTGGTTTCTTTGGTTGATGTCTCATGCAGTGAACGGCGCAGATAAAGTGCCACCACCGCTAATAACGCGCCAAGCACAAACGGGACTCGCCAGCCCCACGAGCGTAGCTCTTCGGTGCTCAGCGTCTGCTGTAAGACCACCAAAACCAGCAGTGCTAGCAGTTGGCCGCCAATCAGCGTGACGTATTGAAACGATGCATAAAATCCGCGCTTACCTTCTACCGCAACTTCACTCATATAGGTGGCACTGGTTCCATACTCACCGCCGACGGAAAGCCCCTGAAATAATCTAGCAAGCAACAGGAGTGCCGGGGCCCAATTCCCTATTGCGGCATAGGTTGGGAGGCAAGCGATCACTAACGATCCGCAACACATCATGCAGACCGAAATCATCATCGATGTTCGACGGCCATGTTTGTCTGCAATGTAACCGAACATCCACCCACCAATTGGGCGCATGAGAAAACCTGCCGCGAACACGCCAGCGGTTTGTAAGAGTTGTGTCGTGGAATCCCCACTGGGGAAGAATACGGGAGCAAAATACAACGCACAAAACGAATATACGTAAAAATCGAACCATTCGACGAGATTGCCTGATGATGCACCAACAATCGCCAAAATACGCTTACGCGTGTCTTGATCGTCAGGTTGCTGCTCCGCCAGCGACGGGGTGGTATCTGCCATAACAATATCCCTACAGAGGTAAAGTGTGCGGTGGTCATGTCGCCACGCGCTTCAATGCAAGTTAATTGTTATATATTGGTTAAATAAAGACTTCAATAGCCAACTAACCAATGAAAAAATCATCGGTCACTTGCAGAGTATTTTGTGATATTGGGTGGGAAATAGCCGCGTTAGCGGTTATTTATTTGATAACTTTTTCAAATTCCCCATAGCAAAAAACCCCAGTCTTTCGACTGAGGTTCTTTCGATGACGTTTGACCGTTCCCTACAATACTCGTCTCATCCTGAGACTCGCCCTTCGGGCCAACGCTGCGCGTTGTTCAAAATCGTTCCCGACGATTTTGTCGCATGATACGCCCCTGCGGGCCGTTCCATGCTCAAGTCGGCAATTATCAAATTATATAAAGCAAAAAACCCCAGTCTTTCGACTGAGGTTCTTTACTTTATTTAAAGCCTGGCAGTTCCCTACTCTCGCATGGGGAGACCCCACACTACCATCGGCGCTACGGCGTTTCACTTCTGAGTTCGGCATGGGGTCAGGTGGGACCACCGCGCTATCGCCGCCAGGCATATTCTGTTAATTAACCCGTGCTCCGTATTTCTACAGCTCACCAGCTAATCCAATCTGTTCACAAGCTTACTCTTTGTGTTTTCGCGTCTCTGCGTCTTAAAACACCTTCGGTGTTGTAAGGTTAAGCCTCACGGATCATTAGTACTGGTTAGCTCAACGTATCGCTACGCTTACACACCCAGCCTATCAACGTCTTAGTCTTAAACGTTCCTTTAGGAGACTCAAGGTCTCAGGGAAGACTCATCTCGAGGCAAGTTTCGCGCTTAGATGCTTTCAGCGCTTATCTTTTCCGCATTTAGCTACCGGGCAATGCCATTGGCATGACAACCCGAACACCAGTGATGCGTCCACTCCGGTCCTCTCGTACTAGGAGCAGCCCCTCTCAATCTTCCAACGCCCACGGCAGATAGGGACCGAACTGTCTCACGACGTTCTAAACCCAGCTCGCGTACCACTTTAAATGGCGAACAGCCATACCCTTGGGACCTACTTCAGCCCCAGGATGTGATGAGCCGACATCGAGGTGCCAAACACCGCCGTCGATATGAACTCTTGGGCGGTATCAGCCTGTTATCCCCGGAGTACCTTTTATCCGTTGAGCGATGGCCCTTCCATTCAGAACCACCGGATCACTATGACCTACTTTCGTACCTGCTCGAGCCGTCACTCTCGCAGTCAAGCTAGCTTATGCCATTGCACTAACCTCACGATGTCCGACCGTGATTAGCTAACCTTCGTGCTCCTCCGTTACTCTTTAGGAGGAGACCGCCCCAGTCAAACTACCCACCAGACACTGTCCTCAATCCCGATTAGGGACCGGAGTTAGAACATCAAACATTAAAGGGTGGTATTTCAAGGTTGGCTCCACGCAGACTGGCGTCCACGCTTCAAAGCCTCCCACCTATCCTACACATCAAGGCTCAATGTTCAGTGTCAAGCTATAGTAAAGGTTCACGGGGTCTTTCCGTCTTGCCGCGGGTACACTGCATCTTCACAGCGAGTTCAATTTCACTGAGTCTCGGGTGGAGACAGCCTGGCCATCATTACGCCATTCGTGCAGGTCGGAACTTACCCGACAAGGAATTTCGCTACCTTAGGACCGTTATAGTTACGGCCGCCGTTTACTGGGGCTTCGATCAAGAGCTTCGCCTTGCGGCTGACCCCATCAATTAACCTTCCAGCACCGGGCAGGCGTCACACCGTATACGTCCACTTTCGTGTTTGCACAGTGCTGTGTTTTTATTAAACAGTTGCAGCCAGCTGGTATCTTCGACTGGCTTCAGCTCCATCCGCAAGGGACTTCACCTACGCGCCAGCGTGCCTTCTCCCGAAGTTACGGCACCATTTTGCCTAGTTCCTTCACCCGAGTTCTCTCAAGCGCCTTGGTATTCTCTACCTGACCACCTGTGTCGGTTTGGGGTACGATTCAATGTTACCTAGAGCTTAGAGGCTTTTCCTGGAAGCTTGGCATCAACTACTTCATCACCGTAGTGACTCGTCATCACGCCTCAGGGTTAATAAAAGCGCGGATTTACCAACGCTTTCCCCCTACACGCTTAAACCGGGACAACCGTCGCCCGGATAGCCTAGCCTTCTCCGTCCCCCCTTCGCAGTAACACCGAGTACAGGAATATTAACCTGTTTCCCATCGACTACGCCTTTCGGCCTCGCCTTAGGGGTCGACTCACCCTGCCCCGATTAACGTTGGACAGGAACCCTTGGTCTTCCGGCGAGCGGGTTTTTCACCCGCTTTATCGTTACTTATGTCAGCATTCGCACTTCTGATACCTCCAGCAACCCTCACGAGCCACCTTCAACGGCTTACAGAACGCTCCCCTACCCAACAACACAATGTGTCGCTGCCGCAGCTTCGGTGCATAGTTTAGCCCCGTTACATCTTCCGCGCAGGCCGACTCGACCAGTGAGCTATTACGCTTTCTTTAAATGATGGCTGCTTCTAAGCCAACATCCTGGCTGTCTATGCCTTCCCACATCGTTTCCCACTTAACTATGACTTTGGGACCTTAGCTGGCGGTCTGGGTTGTTTCCCTCTTCACGACGGACGTTAGCACCCGCCGTGTGTCTCCCGTGATAACATTCTTCGGTATTCGTAGTTTGCATCGAGTTGGTAAGTCGGGATGACCCCCTAGTCGAAACAGTGCTCTACCCCCGAAGATGAGTTCACGAGGCGCTACCTAAATAGCTTTCGGGGAGAACCAGCTATCTCCCGGTTTGATTGGCCTTTCACCCCCAGCCACAAGTCATCCGCTAATTTTTCAACATTAGTCGGTTCGGTCCTCCAGTTAGTGTTACCCAACCTTCAACCTGCCCATGGCTAGATCACCGGGTTTCGGGTCTATACCTTGCAACTTGACGCCCAGTTAAGACTCGGTTTCCCTACGGCTCCCCTATTCGGTTAACCTTGCTACAAAATATAAGTCGCTGACCCATTATACAAAAGGTACGCAGTCACCCCATAAAAGAGGCTCCCACTGCTTGTACGTACACGGTTTCAGGTTCTATTTCACTCCCCTCGCCGGGGTTCTTTTCGCCTTTCCCTCACGGTACTGGTTCACTATCGGTCAGTCAGGAGTATTTAGCCTTGGAGGATGGTCCCCCCATATTCAGACAGGATGTCACGTGTCCCGCCCTACTCATCGAACTCACAACGTATGCATTTTCAAGTACGGGGCTATCACCCTGTATCGCCGGACTTTCCAGACCGTTCCTCTGACACATACGCTGATTAAGGTTCTGGGCTGCTCCCCGTTCGCTCGCCGCTACTAGGGGAATCTCGGTTGATTTCTTTTCCTCAGGGTACTTAGATGTTTCAGTTCCCCTGGTTCGCTTCGTTAAGCTATGTATTCACTTAACGATAGTGCAACGAATTGCACTGGGTTTCCCCATTCGGAAATCGTCGGTTATAACGCTTCATATCAGCTTACCGACGCTTATCGCAGATTAGCACGTCCTTCATCGCCTCTGACTGCCTAGGCATCCACCGTGTACGCTTAGTCACTTAACCTCACAACCCGAAGGTGTCTTTTTAGTGAACGCGGTTACGAACCGGTTCAAGACAGCATTCAAGATTGCAAAAAATTGAGAGACTGCTTAATGCAAACTGTGTCAGTGTGTCTCACAGTTGCTTAAGCTTTCAAATTTCAGCTTGTTCCAGATTGTTAAAGAGCAATATCTTAAACACGACTTAATAAAGTCATCTTTAAGATATTCAGGTGATAATGTCTTTCACTCATTATCGGAATGGCGTCCCCAAGGGGATTCGAACCCCTGTTACAGCCGTGAAAGGGCAGTGTCCTAGGCCTCTAGACGATGGGGACACGAAAATACCGACAAAGCTTTCGCCTTCTCGCTTCGTATCAGCATGAGTCTTAAAAACTCACAACATCAACAGGTGCTCTTGCTCATTAATTTCATCAGACAATCTGTGTGGACACTGCACTTAACGCTATCTTTAGGTAAGGAGGTGATCCAACCGCAGGTTCCCCTACGGTTACCTTGTTACGACTTCACCCCAGTCATGAATCACAAAGTGGTAAGCGCCCTCCCGAAGGTTAAGCTACCTACTTCTTTTGCAACCCACTCCCATGGTGTGACGGGCGGTGTGTACAAGGCCCGGGAACGTATTCACCGTAGCATTCTGATCTACGATTACTAGCGATTCCGACTTCATGGAGTCGAGTTGCAGACTCCAATCCGGACTACGACATACTTTATGAGGTCCGCTTGCTCTCGCGAGTTCGCTTCTCTTTGTATATGCCATTGTAGCACGTGTGTAGCCCTACTCGTAAGGGCCATGATGACTTGACGTCATCCCCACCTTCCTCCGGTTTATCACCGGCAGTCTCCTTTGAGTTCCCACCATTACGTGCTGGCAACAAAGGATAAGGGTTGCGCTCGTTGCGGGACTTAACCCAACATTTCACAACACGAGCTGACGACAGCCATGCAGCACCTGTCTCAGAGTTCCCGAAGGCACTAAAGCATCTCTGCTAAATTCTCTGGATGTCAAGAGTAGGTAAGGTTCTTCGCGTTGCATCGAATTAAACCACATGCTCCACCGCTTGTGCGGGCCCCCGTCAATTCATTTGAGTTTTAACCTTGCGGCCGTACTCCCCAGGCGGTCGACTTAACGCGTTAGCTCCGGAAGCCACGCCTCAAGGGCACAACCTCCAAGTCGACATCGTTTACAGCGTGGACTACCAGGGTATCTAATCCTGTTTGCTCCCCACGCTTTCGCACCTGAGCGTCAGTCTTTGTCCAGGGGGCCGCCTTCGCCACCGGTATTCCTCCAGATCTCTACGCATTTCACCGCTACACCTGGAATTCTACCCCCCTCTACAAGACTCTAGCTTGCCAGTTTCAAATGCAGTTCCCAAGTTAAGCTCGGGGATTTCACATCTGACTTAACAAACCGCCTGCGTGCGCTTTACGCCCAGTAATTCCGATTAACGCTTGCACCCTCCGTATTACCGCGGCTGCTGGCACGGAGTTAGCCGGTGCTTCTTCTGCGAGTAACGTCAATCACTGCGGTTATTAACCACAATGCCTTCCTCCTCGCTGAAAGTACTTTACAACCCGAAGGCCTTCTTCATACACGCGGCATGGCTGCATCAGGCTTGCGCCCATTGTGCAATATTCCCCACTGCTGCCTCCCGTAGGAGTCTGGACCGTGTCTCAGTTCCAGTGTGGCTGGTCATCCTCTCAGACCAGCTAGAGATCGTCGCCTAGGTGAGCCATTACCCCACCTACTAGCTAATCCCATCTGGGCACATCTGATGGCGTGAGGCCCGAAGGTCCCCCACTTTGGTCCGAAGACGTCATGCGGTATTAGCTACCGTTTCCAGTAGTTATCCCCCTCCATCAGGCAGTTTCCCAGACATTACTCACCCGTCCGCCGCTCGTCACCCAGAGAGCAAGCTCTCTTGTGCTACCGCTCGACTTGCATGTGTTAGGCCTGCCGCCAGCGTTCAATCTGAGCCATGATCAAACTCTTCAATTAAAAGCTTGATTTGCTTCAACAAGTGAAGCGATGCTCGAAAATTAACTTTCGTAATAATTCACTAAATGAATTACTGCTTGGTCACTCTTCAAGACTTTAATATTTTATCGTCCGAGGACGTTAGATATTGTCTTGTGAGTGCCCACACAGATTGTCTGATAAATTGTTAAAGAGCAGTGAGTTAGGAGACTAAGCTTGCTAACTCGAGGTGGCGTATAATACGCTTTCCTCTTTCAGAGTCAACCCTAAATTTCAGGATTTTTTCTCTTGCGATTTCTTATCGAAACCGCCGATACGGTGTGAAGTGATTCACATGTTCCGTGTCGATGGAGGCGCATTATAGGGAGTTCTCGCGGGCTGACAACCCCTAATTTTCATTAAATTGATCGTTTGCTGCATTCCACAGCAAAACCCCGCTTTATACCCATTTGTGCACAAACTTATCCACAGATATAAGGATCCATCAGTTGAGTTTTCACTTCTGCGCGATAGTATTGGGTGTATCCATCTTTCTTTTGGCGCTCTTTTTATGTCTTTTTCTATTCGTCCCTATCTCTCTTTACATCCAAAGATCGCAAATCGCGTCTTTATTGATCCCACCAGCACAATAATTGGTGCAGTAGATCTGGCAGACGACGTCAGTATCTGGCCTCTGGTCGCGATCCGAGGAGATGTTAACTCTGTTTCCATTGGTGCGCGTTCCAATATTCAGGATGGGACAGTTATTCACGTCACCCATAAATCGGCAAACAGCCCTGAAGGCTTACCTACGATTATTGGCGAGGATGTCACCGTAGGTCATAAAGTCATGCTTCACGGCTGTACCCTTGGAGATAGAGTGCTGGTTGGTATGGGGAGCATCATCTTGGATGGTGCAATAGTAGAAAACGATGTGATCATTGGTGCAGGGAGTTTAGTTTCGCCAGGTAAACGCTTGGAGAGTGGGTATATGTATTTTGGTAGCCCTGCTCGCCAAATTCGCCCATTAACGGAGGAAGAGAAAGCAGGGTTGCTATATTCAGCGAATAACTATGTCCGTTGGAAAGACGATTATCTCTCTCAACCAGAGATCCATACCCAGCCATCATCGCTATAATCTTCATTCAGGATCTTGTGTTCTGCTATATCTTCAAGATCCCAGCGTAGCGATCTAAAAAGAACGAGAGGATCAACATTCTGTCGCTCCTCTGACATGCGTTGAAGTTCTTCTATATAGATAGCACAACATATTTGAAAACCGTTTAGTGTTGCAGGGAATAATACGGCTCTCTTATTCGCATCCCATTCTTCTTGATCGGGAAACTGTATCGCTTGATTCATAACGCCGATTCTTCACGCATGATTTGCAGCACCGGTGAGATTTCAGGCATTACATCATTCCACAATAAGAATGCATGAGCAGCCTGCCCCACCAGCATGCCAAACCCATCGGCTAGCTGACCCGCGCCTTGTGCTTTTGCCCAAGCTAAGAAAGGTGTAAGTCCTTTCTGATAGAACATGTCATAGCAGGCCGTGTGCTCATTAATGACGGCTTCGGGTATTTGCGGGATTTCACCGTGAATACCCGAAGCTGTAGCATTGATGATGAGATCAAAGCGCCTTGTTGATAGCGCGCCAAACTCCACGGCGTCTATATTTCCCAAATGGCTAAACACGCTTGCCAGCTCTTGAGCCCGGCTATCGGTTCTATTCGCTATCGTGAGATCACAATCTAAAGAGAGAATCGGCTGGATTACACCTCGAGCGGCACCGCCGGCCCCTAACAGCAAAACTTTTGCCTGAGGAGCGATCATGCCTAAACGTTCAAGATCGCTAAGCAAACCGATGCCGTCGGTGTTATCACCTAGTAATCGGCCATCACCTAATAATTTAAGTGTATTAACCGCCCCCGCCAGTGAAGCTCTTTCCGTTAGTTCATCGGCGAGTTCATAAGCTTGCTCTTTGAAGGGGGTAGTTATGTTTGCCCCAGTAGCGCCACCAGCAAAGAACAACTGGATACTTTTCAGAAAATCATCAAGTGGAGCGAGCCGAGTTTCATAATTAAGCTCAATCCCAGTCTGCTGGCTAAACAGCTGATGAATGCGTGGCGACTTGCTGTGTTTAATCGGATTACCGAAGACGGCAAACTGCTTCATCACTATTATCCTTGTCTAAACAATTCGCCGGTCAGCGCATCACGGATTTCGGATGGGTTCAAACGCCCACCCACATCCGCATCAACGACAGGGAACGCGTCACCAAACTGCACTCGAACCTCTTGAGCTGTGCGGCAAGGTTCTAGGCCACTGAGGTTGGCACTTGTCGATACCAGCGGTTTACCAAACTGCGAACATAAGGTTTGAACCAATGGGTGATCGCTAACTCGAACCGCTATCGTTGAGAACCGGCCCGTAAGCCACTTTGGCGTAGTGCTTTTGGCAGGCATCACCCATGTGACGGGGCCAGGCCAATAAGAAAAGACCTCTGCGCGTCTTTCTCCCGACAATTTGGCATCATCGACATACGGCAATAACTGCTCATAATTTGCGGCAATCAGGATCAGACCTTTTTCCCATGTCCGTTGTTTTAGGTCGAGTAATGCATGCACAGCACGTTCACTATCAGGATCACATCCCAAGCCAAAAACAGCCTCGGTAGGGTACGCCACAACTTTTTCATTTTTTAGCGCATTCAGTACTTTCTCTAACGATGTATTTTGTTCTTTATTCATTATCTTCTATTCATTTACCACGGCTTTGCCGCAGAGTTTGCTAGCACAAAATAATTTAACGCCCTGTGCAGTCCGTTTTTCTACTAACAGCGGGTAGTGGCAATAAACACATACCCCCTCGATAGGTTTTAGATTTATCGCGAATTGGCACTCTGGATATCGATCGCAAGCGTGGAAAATTTTGCCATAGCGAGATTTTCGTTGAAGTAGCTGTCCTTGTTGGCACTGAGGACAAGTAATCGAGGTGGTATCCGGTTTATCGATAACTTCAGTATGGTCACAATCAGGATAGGCACCACAGCCAATGAACATCCCATAGCGCCCCTGCCGCAATACCAACGTTGTGCCACATTTTGGACACAGCTGACCATCCAGAACTTTAACGACGTGTCCATCCGCCTGCGGTTTAAGCGGCCGAATGAACTGGCATTCTGGATAGCGTGAACAGCCGAGAAATGGCCCATGTTTGCCGCTGCGCATAACTAACTCAGCGCCGCACTCTGGGCAATTTTCCGTATTTTTAACCGCAAGCAATGTTGCCTGACTCATAAATAGTTTCTTAATTCTTAGGGCATCCTTTAGTGCAGGTAACCCTCGTTAACTTCAAACAGCAGTTCTTCCATCTGTTCATAGGCGTGCTCATGGCCAGGTACATTAAACAAAACCATCAGCACTACCCATTTCAAATCTTCGAGATCGAACTGATCCGCATCCAGCGCCATCACACGATCAATGACCATTTCTCTTGTCTCTGGGGTTAACACCTGTATTTGTTCAAGAAAAAGTAGAAACCCTCGGCAGGCACAATCAAGGCGTATAGCCTCATCATCCGTATAAATGCGCATAACATGGGGGTCTGCGCATGAAATATACGGCATAGCGTCAGCTTCTTGCATCATAGCAAGTTTTTCTAACCAACCGAGGGCACTATATATATCTTCCCGCTCAAACCCCGCACGCGTTAAATCATCGGTTAACTTATCTTGATCAACCTGCATCCCTGATGCTGTGTGTATATAGGTTTCAAACAGGTACATTAATACGTCGAACATGGCTAGCCCTCTTCAGTCGGACATAGCCGCCGGACACAGCTTTAATCCATCCTGCTAACTCCAGATCGAGCAAAGCCACCGCAATCTCTGGCACAGGTTGGCCGACACGTTCGGCGACGACGTCAACAGATGTCACCTCATATTCTACGTTAGCCAACACCTCGGCAAATGGCAATTCCGCAACGTCTTGCTCAGGATAAATAATTTCTGGGTTAGGGCTTGGTAACCAATGCAAACCACCAATTTGTTCAATAATATCCTTAGGATGCGACACTAAATAAGCGCCCTGCTGAATCAGCCAATTGGAACCTGCACTTTGTAGACTCTCAATAGAACCAGGGATCGCAAAAACGTCCTTTCCCTGCTCGAGGGCACAACGCGCAGTTATCAACGTGCCACTTTTCTCTGCAGCCTCAACAATCAGCACTCCCTCACTCAATCCACTAATGATACGATTCCGACGCGGGAAATACTCCGCTCTTGCTTTGGTGCTAGGAGGAAACTCAGAAACAATCGCACCATGGTTTGCCACAATGCGCGACGCAAGATGTTCATGACAGGCAGGATAAAGCTGCGCTATTCCACAACCCAATACCGCAATAGTTGTACCCTGAGTTTCTAGGCAAGCACGATGCGCGATACCATCAATTCCTAATGCAAGACCGCTGGTTATCACCAGACCCGCCGCTGAAAGTTCACTGGAAAAATAGGTCGCGCACGTTTCGCCATAATCGCTATAACGCCGGCTCCCTACGATAGCAATTTGAACCAGAGAGAGGCATTCAACGTTTCCCTTCACAAACAAAACCGGTGGTGGATTCGCTATATTTTTCAGTTTTTCTGGATAGCGAGGATCATCACAGGCAATTAACGCGTTTTCCTGCTGACTAAGCCAGCGTAGATCGGCCTCAATATGTTCAGCGGCTAGAAATTTCTGTGCTTGGGTCTGCGTCAGCCCCAGTTTTCTCAACAAGAGAACGTTTGGTTTACCTTCAGAACAATGCTGCGCAATAGCAAGACACTGCGGCAAAGAGACTTTTTGCAATCGACTTAGTCGAAGCCATATTTCCTGAACATCCATGTTTGCCCCTTGTGCAGCCTGCACCTATGTGTTCAATAGGTGAACAATACTGTCAATCAGGGCCGGAAATGTCTAGAATAGTGAGTGACAATCATTCCACTACTCAGAGACAGATCGAATAATTTATGGCGGTATTGCAGGTATTACATTTCCCCGATGAGCGGCTCCGCACAGTGGCGCAGCCGGTAAAAGAAGTCACTCCAGAAATTCAGCGTATCGTTGATGACATGTTTGAAACCATGTACGCAGAAGAAGGTATTGGTCTGGCTGCCACCCAGGTAGACGTTCACCAGCGTATTATCGTCATTGATGTGTCTGAAAACCACGATCAGCGCTTAGTTCTGATCAACCCAGAATTACTCTCCAGCGAAGGTGAAACGGGTATTGAAGAGGGTTGCCTCTCTGTTCCTGAACATCGCGCATTGGTTCCACGCGCTGAGCGAGTCAAAATTCGTGCTCTCGATCGCGAAGGTAAACCTTTCGAGCTTGAAGCAGACGATCTGCTCGCTATCTGTATTCAGCATGAAATGGATCATTTGATCGGAAAATTATTTGTCGATTACCTCTCGCCTCTGAAGCGTCAGCGTATCCGTCAGAAACTGGAGAAGCTGTATAAACAGCAAACCAGAGGCTAATTAGTCCATCATTAGCAGGAAACAACATTGTCTGATTCTTTGCGTATTATTTTTGCGGGAACTCCCGATTTTGCAGCGCGTCATCTTGACGCGCTTTTGTCTTCCCAGCATCAAATCGTTGGCGTATTTACTCAGCCCGATCGCCCTGCTGGACGTGGCAATAAACTTACACCAAGCCCAGTCAAGGTATTAGCACAGCAGCATGATCTGCCGGTGTACCAGCCCGCATCGCTACGTCCTGAAGAAAACCAGAAATTGGTTTCTGACCTTAACGCGGATGTTATGGTCGTGGTTGCCTATGGATTGATCCTGCCTAAGGCCGTATTAGACATGCCTCGCCTTGGCTGTATTAATGTTCATGGTTCTCTGCTTCCACGTTGGCGTGGCGCTGCGCCTATCCAGCGTGCACTCTGGGCGGGCGATGCAGAAACCGGTGTTACCATTATGCAAATGGACGTAGGTCTAGATACCGGCGACATGCTGCATAAAGTCTCTTGCCCAATTACCTCTCAAGATACCAGCGCAACGCTGTACGATAAGTTGGCAGACTTAGGTCCACAGGGCCTTATCACCACGCTGTCTCAATTAGCCAACGGAACCGCGGTACCAGAGAAACAAGATGAAGCATTAGTCACCTATGCTGAAAAACTCAGCAAAGACGAAGCTCGTCTGGATTGGACTCTTTCAGCCGTTCAGCTTGAGCGCTGCGTTCGCTCTTTCAATCCATGGCCTGTCAGTTTCTTTATGATTGATGAGCAACCGGTAAAAGTGTGGCAATCTCAAGTATTAGACGCTGAGCATAACCAAGCACCGGGGACCATCATCGGTGCTGATAAACAGGGCATCGCCGTGGCTACCGCACAAGGTATCTTACTGATGACTCAGCTACAGCCTTCCGGCAAAAAAAGCATGTCCGCACAGGATTTACTGAATTCTCGTCGCGAATGGTTCACTCCAGGCAATTGTCTCGAGTAAGCGATTTACGATTGCGTAAAGGGCCCATTTGGGCCCTTTTTGTTTGAAATTGACGCAAAGCGGTCTCTAAACTTCAAACCAGCCCCTTATTCGCGGTAAACTTCGCGTAATTATTCAAATTCTTAATTTATGCTGCAATGGTCAGCCTTACGCTATGAAAAACACTCCTTATAATTTGCGTGCTATTGCTGCTAAAGCTCTCAGTTCGGTGCTCGATCAAGGGCAATCCCTCAGCACGGCTCTTCCTGCACTGAGCAAAGAAGTCAGTGAAAAAGATCGCGCACTGCTGCAAGAACTTTGCTTCGGGGTGCTACGCGTGCTACCTCAGCTTGAATGGTATATTCAGCAATTGATGGCCAAGGTTCTTACCGGCAAGCAGCGCTCACTGCATTACCTCATCATGGTGGGCATTTACCAGCTGGTTTATACCCGAATTCCGCCTCACGCCGCTTTGGCAGAAACGGTCAATGGTGCGGTAGCGTTAAAGCGTCCGCAGTTGAAAGGATTGATCAACGGCGTACTGCGTCAGTTCCAACGCCAAGAAGATCAGTTAAAAGAGCGGTCGCAAAATAACGAATGCCGTTTCCTCCACCCTTCTTGGTTACTTAAACGCTTGCAGCAGGCTTATCCAGAGCAGTGGGAATCTATCGTTGATGCCAATAATCAGCGCCCGCCGATGTGGCTACGCGTTAATCGTCTTCATCACACGCGCGATGAATATCTGACATTGCTGACAAACGCTGAAATCAACGCTTTTGCCCATCCACAGTTTCCTGATGCAATTTGCCTTGAAGAAGCCTCCCCTGTCGGACGCCTGCCAGGATTTGAACAAGGGTGGGTCACAGTACAAGATGCCAGCGCCCAGCACTGCGTCGATCTTCTTGATCCACAAAACGGCGAACAGATCCTCGACCTCTGCTGTGCACCAGGGGGAAAAACGACCCATATTCTGGAAGCAGCACCAAAAGCACATGTGCTTGCCGTTGATGTTGATGAAAATCGCCTGAAGCGCGTAAAAGAAAACCTGCAACGTTTGCAACAGCAGGCCGAAGTGAAATGCGGCGATGGACGCTATCCTGAAAACTGGTGTGGCGACAAACAATTTGATCGCATCTTGCTTGATGCCCCGTGCTCCGCGACCGGCGTAATCCGTCGTCATCCTGATATCAAGTGGTTACGCCGCGATCGCGATATTGCAGAACTCGCTGCGTTGCAGAAAGAGATCATCGAAGCTATTTGGCCACGCTTAAAATCAGGCGGTGTGATGGTGTATGCAACCTGCTCCGTTTTACCTGAAGAAAATGCTCAACAGATGCGCGAGTTTCTTGCCCGCCATCCTGAAGCAAAGCTTGTGGCCACCGGAGATAAAGAAAATCCAGGGCAGCAACATCTTCCCCATGCACAGGATGGTGATGGGTTCTTTTACGCTAAGCTGATTAAAGCATGAATGTGTCTGCCTGCGGACGACACAGGCTTATAGATAGCGCAAAGCAGAGAGCACAATGAAGATAATTATTCTTGGCGCCGGACAAGTGGGCGGCACACTGGCTGAAAACCTAGTGGGTGAAAACAACGACATAACCATTGTCGATACCAATAGCGATCGTCTTCGCCAATTGCAGGATAAGTTCGATCTCAGAGTCGTTCAAGGCCACGGTTCTCACCCGCGCGTATTACGAGAAGCGGGCGCAGATGATGCAGACATGCTCGTGGCAGTGACAAGTTCTGATGAAACCAACATGGTTGCCTGTCAGGTTGCCTACTCGCTATTTAATACACCTAACCGTATCGCCCGTATTCGTTCGACAGAATATATACGCGAAAATGAGCGTTTGTTTAATGCTGAAGCAGTCCCTATAGACCATCTCATATCACCTGAGCAGCTGGTGACTGATTATGTCTATCGCTTAATCGAATATCCTGGTGCATTGCAGGTTGTGAACTTTGCTGAAGGAAAAGTCAGTCTTGCGGTGGTAAAAGCCTATTATGGTGGCCCACTGGTGGGTAACGCATTGGCTTCCCTAAAAGAACATATGCCGCATATTGATACGCGCGTTGCTGCTATTTTCCGCCAAGATCGCCCGATCAGGCCTCAAGGTTCTACGATCATTGAAGCCGGTGATGAAGTCTTTTTTGTTGCCGCATCACAGCATATCCGCGCCGTAATGAGCGAGCTTCAGCGCTTAGAGAAACCTTATAAGCGTATCATGATTGTTGGCGGCGGGAACGTCGGCGCAGGTCTAGCGCATCGCTTAGAAAAAGACTACAGCGTGAAGCTGATCGAGCGTAATCAACAACGCGCTGCTGAATTAGCTGAAATTTTGCATGACACCATCGTATTCTACGGCGATGCCTCTGACCAAGAATTGCTGATGGAAGAGCACATCGATCAGGTTGATGTATTTATTGCCCTGACTAACGATGATGAAGCTAATATCATGTCAGCGATGCTAGCTAAGCGCTTAGGTGCCAAAAAAGTCATGGTACTGATTCAAAGAAGCGCATATGTCGATTTGGTTCAGGGCAGTGTTATCGACATCGCAATCTCGCCACAGCAAGCCACTATTTCTGCCCTGCTCGGGCACGTTCGAAAAGCAGACATCGTCAGCGTTTCTTCTTTACGCCGTGGCGTTGCTGAAGCCATCGAAGCCATCGCGCACGGCGATGAAAGCACATCGAAAGTCGTCGGACGTAGAGTCGAAGAAATCAAGCTGCCACCGGGCACAACTATCGGCGCTATCGTTCGTGGTGACGACGTTATCATCGCCAATAGTGAGTCTAAAATTGAGCAAGGTGACCATGTCATTATGTTCTTAACAGACAAAAAGTTTATTACCGACGTCGAGCGCTTGTTCCAACCAAGCCCATTCTTCTTATAGCAATACAAATGAGTAATAGCGTTGTATTCATGTCTGGACGCTTTAGGGACTGTTAATTTTGCATCTGAATTTTGTCAATTAATGCTATGTTTGTTAAGCTTGTGTTATTGATTTTATAAGGGGTGGTCTATGAGTTTATTAAAAGAGTTTCGTGAGTTTGCCATGCGTGGCAACGTGGTTGATTTAGCGGTCGGTGTTATTATCGGTGCGGCTTTCGGCAAAATTGTCTCATCTTTGGTTGCCGATATTATCATGCCTCCATTAGGCCTGCTCATTGGCGGTGTTGATTTCAAACAATTCCATTGGGTCATGCGTGCCGCCGAAGGAGCAACACCGGCGGTCATCATGAACTATGGCCAATTTATCCAGAATATCTTTGATTTTGTTATCGTTGCTTTCGCTATTTTCTTAGCTATTAAGCTGATGAACAAAATGCGCCGCCAAGAAGCCGATGTCCCAGCAGCACCGCCTGCCCCAACCACAGAAGAAAAACTATTAACTGAAATTCGCGATTTGCTGAAACAGCAGCAAAAATAATTTGTTGGTGTTAATAAAAAAGCCGCTTAATAAAGCGGCTTTTTTGTTTCTGATAGAAAACAGAAGGCTGTAGGTAAAATACATCATCATTAATGCAGTTTGCCTACAGCCTCCCAGCTGCCTTTTTTGCCATGTTTAGCTTTACGGCTATAGCTGCCTTTACCTTTGCTATTTTTCTCTACGCGCTGTTTAAACAATGGATCATGCAAAAGAGCCTGAATAGCATTATCAGTAATTACGCCTTTGGTGTGTTGATATCTAGTCGTCATAACTTCCTCACTAACAATATGATGGTTTGGGATAAACCCCGCGTAAATCTATACTCGTCAATCGCTCGGCAGCCCCCTGTTCCAAGGCTTCAAGAATAGAACAGTAAGTGCTCGTATGCGCTTTTCCACAACAGGCATCACTTAAACGTTTTAAAGAACTACGCATAAGCTCCAGCTCACTAATCTTACTTTCCACCTCAACCAATCTGGCGTCAACGATCGATTTCGATTCTTGACAAGTATGATGCATAGGATCGACTCGGATCGAAAGTAACTCGCGGATCGACTCTAACGTAAAACCCAGTTGCTTAGCATAACGGATAAAGCGTAATCGTTGAAGATCATGATCGGTGTAGAGCCGATATCCACCTTCGGTCCGCACTTCATGATCCATCATCTTTTGCTTTTCGTAATAACGAACGGTGTCTGGCGTTACGCCAGCAAGCTTCGCTAATTGCCCGATACGATACATAATTTATCTCTACTCAGGATCAAAATGCTGTTTAAATTTATCCGCATACTCAGTATGCAAAAAGTCAGTGCTCATGCCTGATTGCCGCAAACGAAATTCTAATACAGCCAATCTTTTATTAAGCTCTATAAAATCAGGATGCTCACGAGAAAGGCCACGAATTAGTGATGCTAGCGTTGCGGCTTCCTTTCTTTGCTCGATCTCAGGAGGTAAACACCCAGCATTTTTTAAAAGACGGTAACCAGCACGCAAGTCTGCCGGAACATGAGAGTCATCATCCAGCTGCAGAGGTTTGCCCTCACCAGATAGATTCTCAAGCTCACCGCGTTTCAATGCTGAACTAATATGGCGCTCGGCCCATTCATCGATTAAAAACATCGCACTCAACCCAAATAAATCTATCTATAGCTTATAGCAGGATGGCAGTAAAAATGAAGGAGTACGTGGAGGATTAAGTAAAGGCGATAAGTTTTAGATATAAAAAAGCCGGGCCTAAGCCCGGCATTTTCATTGCTTCTACAGATTACTCTGCAGTTGCTTCTGCATCAGATACAGAACGATCAACGAGTTCGATGTAAGCCATCGGCGCGTTGTCGCCTGCACGGAAGCCACACTTCAGAATTCGAGTGTAACCACCGGCGCGGCTCGCGAAACGCGGGCCTAGCTCGTTAAACAGTTTTGCCACGATCTCGTTATCACGAGTACGGGCGAATGCCAGACGACGATTAGCAACGCTGTCGGTCTTGGCAAGAGTAATCAGCGGCTCAACCACGCGACGCAGCTCTTTCGCTTTCGGCAGGGTCGTCTTGATGATTTCATGACGAACCAAAGAGCCGGCCATATTGCGGAACATAGCTTGGCGATGGCTGCTGTTACGGTTCAGTTGACGACCACTCTTACGATGGCGCATGACCTTATCCTTCTCAGTAAAACCTTAACCTGTGACCTAGTTACTCGTCAGCAATGCTAGCTGGCGGCCAGTTTTCGAGGCGCATGCCCAGAGACAGACCACGTGAAGCCAGCACGTCTTTAATCTCAGTAAGAGATTTTTTACCCAAGTTCGGCGTTTTCAGCAACTCAACTTCGGTACGCTGTACTAGATCACCGATGTAGTGGATAGCTTCTGCCTTGAGGCAGTTAGCAGAGCGGACAGTCAATTCCAGATCGTCAACAGGGCGCAGCAGGATCGGATCGAACTCCGGCTTCTCTTCTTTAACTTCCGGCTGACGCACATCACGTAGGTCAACGAAAGCTTCAAGTTGTTCAGCCAAGATAGTTGCCGCACGGCGGATTGATTCTTCCGGATCAATCGTACCATTGGTTTCCATCTCGATAACCAGCTTGTCCAGGTCGGTACGCTGTTCAACACGAGCCGCTTCAACATTGTAAGCAATACGCTCCACAGGGCTGTAGCAAGCATCGACTAACAGACGGCCGATCGGGCGCTCATCTTCTTCCGAATGAATTCGGGCAGAAGCCGGCACATAACCACGACCACGCTGAATTTTGATACGCATACTAATTGATGCATTTTCATCAGTCAGATGGCAGATCACATGCTGCGGCTTGACGATTTCGACATCACCATCATGGGTGATATCGGCTGCAGTCACAGGGCCAATGCCAGACTTATTCAGGGTAAGAATAACTTCATCTTTGCCTTGAACTTTCACCGCCAGCCCTTTCAGGTTGAGCAGGATTTCCAGGATATCTTCCTGTACACCTTCTTTGGTGCTGTACTCATGTAGTACACCATCAATCTCAACCTCGGTCACCGCGCAACCCGGCATAGATGAAAGCAGAATACGGCGCAGTGCGTTACCAAGAGTATGGCCAAAGCCACGCTCTAACGGCTCAAGGGTCACCTTGGCGTGCGTCGAACTCAGTTGCTCGATATCTACCAGGCGCGGTTTTAGAAACTCTGTCACAGAACCCTGCATTGTGTCCTCTCTTTGGTACTAAGCTTTACTTAGAGTAAAGCTCGACGATCAGGTGTTCGTTAATGTCCGCAGACAGGTCGGAACGTTCAGGATTACGTTTGAACACACCTTCCATCTTAGCAGCATCAACTTCCAGCCAAGTCGGCTTTTCACGCTGCTCAGCCAGCTCCAGAGCGGCCTTCACACGAGATTGCTTTTTAGCTTTCTCACGTACGCTGACTACGTCATTAGGAGATACCTGATAAGAAGCGATGTTAACAACGCGACCATTTACTACGACTGCTTTATGGCTAACCAACTGACGTGCTTCTGCACGAGTGGCGCCGAAGCCCATACGGTAAACGACGTTGTCCAGACGACCTTCCAGCAGTTGCAACAGGTTTGCACCAGTGTTGCCTTTAAGGCGGGCTGCTTCTTTATAATAGTTACGGAACTGACGCTCCAGAACGCCGTAGATACGACGAACTTTTTGCTTCTCACGTAACTGAACACCATAGTCAGACAGACGCGGTTTACGCGCACCGTGCTGGCCTGGTGCCTGCTCAATTTTACACTTGGTATCGATCGCACGAACGCCAGACTTAAGGAATAAGTCTGTGCCCTCACGACGGCTCAGCTTGAGCTTAGGACCCAAATATCTTGCCATTTTCTTTCTCCAACAATCCGAGGAACGACGTTATACGCGACGTTTCTTCGGCGGACGACAACCGTTATGAGGGATCGGAGTCACATCAGTAATATTAGTGATGCGGAAACCAGCCGCGTTCAACGCGCGGATAGTAGACTCACGGCCAGGACCAGGTCCTTTAACCATAACTTCCAGATTCTTAATTCCGTACTCTTTTACTGCTTCGGCGCAACGTTCTGCTGCTACCTGTGCGGCAAACGGAGTGGATTTACGAGAACCACGGAAACCGGAACCACCGGCTGTTGCCCAACCCAGTGCGTTACCCTGACGATCAGTAATGGTAACAATGGTGTTGTTGAAAGAAGCATGGACGTGAGCCACACCGTCAGAGACTTGCTTTCTTACACGCTTACGTGCACGAATAGGTGCCTTTGCCATTATTCAATCACCCCGATTATTTCTTGATCGGTTTACGCGGACCCTTACGGGTACGTGCGTTGGTCTTAGTACGCTGACCGCGAACCGGTAGACCACGACGATGACGCAAACCACGATAGGTACCAAGATCCATCAGACGCTTGATGCTCAGGGTTACTTCACGACGCAGGTCACCTTCTACAGTGTACTTGGCAACTTCGTCACGCAGCTTATCGATTTGCTCTTCAGACAGCTCACTGATCTTAACATTTTCAGCAATGCCCGTTGCTTCACAGATAGCCTGTGAACGGGTCTTGCCGATACCGAAGATCGCAGTTAATGCGATTACAGTATGTTTCTGATCAGGAATGTTAATGCCTGCTATACGGGCCACTATGCACTCCTAAATTTTTATACAACAGCACCACTCTGAAAAGCCCGTTTTCAGGATACTCAAATGATACTGTAGCAACATACAAAAGATTGGCTGGCTAATCTAGCCAGCTCAACCCAACTTTGCAAGAAAAATATGCGAGATAATCAGCCTTGACGCTGTTTATGCTTCGGTTCTACGCTGCAAATCACACGCACAACACCGTTGCGCTTAACAATTTTACAGTTACGACATAATTTCTTGACGGAAGCACGAACTTTCATTTTACTCTCCGTAACTTCTCAAACTCACCAAGATTAGCGGTTATAGCCTTTCAGGTTCGCTTTCTTCAATGCAGACTCGTACTGACTTGACATCATTAGAGTTTGCACTTGAGCCATAAAGTCCATGATGACCACAACTACGATGAGTAGTGATGTACCACCAAAGTAGAATGGTACTTTCATTGCATCACGCATGAACTCCGGGATCAGGCAGATAAAGGTAATATACAACGCACCAATTAAGGTTAAACGAGTCATTACTTTATCGATATACTTCGCCGTTTGCTCTCCCGGACGAATTCCTGGTACGAATGCACCGGACTTCTTCAGGTTATCAGCTGTTTCTCTTGGGTTGAAAACCAACGCCGTATAGAAGAAACAGAAGAAGATGATTGCAGACGCATAGAGTAACACATAAAGCGGTTGCCCAGGCTGCAAATACAGCGAAATTGTAGTCAGCCAGTTCCAACCGGTGCCGCCCCCGAACCAAGATGCAATCGTGGCTGGGAACAGAATAATGCTGGAAGCGAAGATAGCAGGGATTACACCGGCCATATTCACTTTCAACGGTAAATGTGTGCTCTGTGCTGCATAAACACGACGACCTTGCTGACGCTTCGCATAGTTAACGACAATACGACGTTGACCACGTTCTACGAAAACAACGAAGAAGGTTACTGCAAATACTAACACTGCAACCAACAGCAACAGGAGGAAGTGCAGGTCGCCCTGCCGCGCTTGCTCGATAGTATGGCCAATTGCCGGCGGTAAGCCCGCTACAATCCCCGCAAAGATAATGATTGAAATACCGTTACCGATACCACGCTCAGTTATCTGCTCACCTAGCCACATTAGGAACATCGTCCCTGTAACCAAGCTCACGACTGCAGTGAAGTAGAACGCAAAGCCAGGGTTTATAACCAGACCTTGCATTCCTGGCATATTCGGAAGACCGGTAGCAATACCGATCGACTGGAATATGGCTAAAACCAGCGTACCGTAACGGGTGTACTGACTAATCTTACGACGGCCAGCCTCCCCTTCTTTCTTAATTTCCGCTAACGCTGGATGAACCACCGTCAGCAACTGGATAATAATTGACGCAGAAATATACGGCATAATACCCAGAGCAAAGATAGAAGCACGGCTGAGAGCACCACCAGAGAACATGTTAAACATTTCAATGATGGTGCCTCTCTGCTGTTCGAGCAGTTTGGCAAGTACAGCGGCATCAATACCAGGGATCGGAATGAAAGAGCCAATACGGAAAACTATGAGCGCCCCAATTACAAACAATAGTCTGCGCTTGAGTTCGCCAAGTCCACCCTTGGCACTTTGAAAATCTAATCCTGGTTGCTTAGCCATCTGCTACTTATTCCTCAATTTTACCGCCAGCAGCTTCGATAGCAGCACGAGCGCCTTTGGTGACACGAAGGCCACGCAAAGTCACAGCACGATTGATTTCACCAGAAAGCATAACTTTCGCGAATTCAATCTGTGGGCCAACTACGTTAGCGGCTTTCAGAGTGTTCAGGTCGATAACATCGCCTTCAACTAAAGCGATCTCTGACAGACGAACTTCTGCAGTGATCATTGCTTTACGAGAAGTAAAGCCGAATTTCGGCAGACGACGGTACAGAGGCATCTGACCACCTTCGAAACCACGACGTACGCCACCGCCAGAACGTGAGTTCTGACCTTTGTGACCACGACCGCCGGTTTTACCCAGGCCAGAACCGATACCACGACCCAGACGCTTGGAAGCGTGCTTGGACCCTTCGGCCGGAGACAGAGTATTTAAACGCATCTCTTACTCCTCAACTTTAACCATGTAGGAAACCGCGTTGACCATACCACGTACAGCAGGAGTATCCTCGCGCTCTACGGTGTGGCCAATACGACGCAGACCCAGGCCAAGCAGCGTTGCCTTGTGTTTCGGCAAACGACCGATTGCACTGCGGGTTTGAGTTATTTTAATAGTCTTTGCCATGGTCAATTACCCCAGAATTTCTTCAACGGATTTACCACGCTTGGCAGCGACCATTTCTGGGGACTTCATGCTAGCCAGACCATCGATAGTTGCACGAACCACATTAATTGGGTTGGTGGAACCATAGGCCTTAGCTAGAACGTTGTGCACCCCAGCGACTTCCAGAACGGCGCGCATTGCACCACCGGCAATAATACCGGTACCTTCGGAAGCCGGCTGCATGAACACACGAGAACCCGTATGAGCACCTTTAACAGGATGCTGCAGGGTGCCGCTGTTCAGCGCGACATTCATCATGTTGCGACGGGCTTTTTCCATCGCTTTCTGGATCGCTGCTGGAACTTCACGCGCTTTACCGTAACCAAAACCTACGCGACCATTGCCATCACCCACTACAGTTAGTGCGGTGAAGCTAAAAATACGGCCACCTTTTACAGTTTTAGATACGCGATTTACCGCGATCAGCTTTTCCTGCAGTTCGCCAGCTTGTTTTTCGATGTGAGCCATCTTACACCTCTACCTTAGAACTGAAGGCCAGCTTCACGGGCAGCATCTGCCAGTGCCTGGACACGACCATGATATTGGAAACCAGAGCGGTCAAAAGATACGCCTTTGATGCCCTTCTCCAACGCGCGCTCAGCAATAGTTTTACCTACAGCGATTGCAGCATCTTTGTTCCCAGTATATTTCAGTTGTTCACTGATTGCTTTTTCTACAGTAGAAGCAGCGACCAGAACTTCAGAACCATTCGGAGCAATTACCTGTGCGTAAATATGACGCGGGGTACGATGTACCACCAGGCGAGTTGCACCCAGCTCTTTGAGCTTGCGGCGTGCGCGGGTCGCACGACGGATACGAGCAGATTTCTTATCCATAGTGTTACCTTACTTCTTCTTAGCCTCTTTGGTACGCACGACTTCGTCGGCGTAACGGACACCCTTGCCTTTATAAGGCTCAGGACGACGGTAAGCGCGCAGATCTGCTGCCACTTGTCCGATCAACTGCTTATCAGCGCCTTTCAGCACGATTTCAGTCTGGGACGGGCATTCAGCAGTAATACCTGCTGGCAGAGCATGTTCAACTGGGTGAGAGAAGCCTAAAGCTAAATTCACAGAGTTGCCCTTAACTGCTGCACGGTAACCGACACCTACCAACTGAAGCTTCTTAGTGAAGCCATCGGTAACACCAACAACCATTGCGTTAAGCAGCGCACGAGTGGTACCCGCTTGGGCCCACGCATTTGCAAAACCTTCGCGTGGAGCGAAAGTCAGTGCGTTATCAGCATGCTTAACTTCAACGGCGTCGTGGACTGTACGAGTCAGCTCGCCGTTTTTACCCTTAATCGAAATTACCTGACCGTTGAGTTTGACCTCTACGCCGGCAGGAATGACGACGGGTGCTTTTGCAACACGAGACATTCTTTCCTCCCGATTAAGCTACGTAGCAGAGAATCTCGCCACCAAGACCAGCCTGGCGAGCTGCACGATCAGTCATAACACCTTTAGAGGTAGAAATAACAGCGATACCCAAACCGGCCATAACTTTTGGCAGCTCATCTTTTTTCTTATAGATGCGCAGACCTGGACGGCTGATACGTTGAATGCTTTCTACCACTGCCTTGCCCTGGAAGTACTTCAGTACTAATTCCAGTACAGGCTTGGTGTCGCCTTCGATTTTGAAATCTTCAATAAAACCTTCTTCCTTCAGCACGTTGGCAATTGCCACTTTCAGCTTGGAGGAAGGCATGGTGACCGCAACTTTGTTCGCGGCTTGACCGTTACGGATACGGGTCAGCATATCCGCGATCGGATCTTGCATGCTCATCTGTCTTTACTCCCGTGATTCAATTGGTGACAATTACCAGCTAGCCTTTTTCAGACCCGGGATTTCACCGCGCATAGCGGCTTCACGGACCTTAATACGGCTCAACCCGAACTTACGCAGGAAAGCGTGCGGACGGCCAGTTTGACGGCAGCGGTTACGCTGACGGGACGGGCTGGAATCACGCGGCAGAGTCTGCAGCTTAAGAACAGCATCCCAACGATCTTCGTCAGAAGCGTTCACGTTAGAGATGATCGCTTTCAGTTCAACGCGTTTGGCAAAGAACTTATCAGCTAATTTCACGCGCTTGACTTCGCGTGCTTTCATGGATTGCTTAGCCATTAGTAACCCTACCTTACTTGCGGAACGGGAAGTTGAAAGCAGTCAGCAGCGCACGGCCTTCATCATCGGATTTCGCAGTAGTGGTAATGGTAATATCCAAACCACGAACGCGATCGACTTTATCATAATCGATTTCCGGGAAGATGATCTGTTCACGCACGCCCATGCTGTAGTTACCACGACCATCGAATGACTTAGCAGACAAGCCACGGAAGTCACGGATACGAGGTACAGCAATGGAAATCAGACGCTCAAAGAACTCCCACATGCGTTCGCCACGCAGAGTTACTTTACAGCCGATCGGATAGCCCTGGCGGATTTTGAAGCCTGCAACTGATTTGCGTGCTTTAGTGATCAACGGCTTTTGACCGGAGATTGCTGCTAAGTCAGCTGCTGCATTATCCAGCAGTTTCTTATCAGCGATCGCTTCACCAACACCCATATTCAGGGTAATCTTCTCGACCCGTGGGACTTGCATGACAGAATTGTAGCCGAACTCAGACATGAGTTGCTTGACTACTTCGTCTTTGTAGTAATCATGCAGTTTCGCCATCGTACTACTCCAAATTACTTGATAGTTTCGCTGTTAGATTTGAAGAAACGGACTTTTTTGCCGTCTTCGAATCTAAAGCCTACACGGTCAGCCTTACCGGTTGCCGCATTGAAGAGAGCAATGTTAGAAACCTGAATAGCAGCTTCTTTTTCAACAATGCCACCTGGTTGGTTCAGGGCCGGAACCGGCTTCTGATGTTTCTTAACCAGGTTAATACCTTCAACGATGACCTTGCCAGAAGACAGGACATTTTTTACTTTACCGCGCTTACCTTTATCTTTACCGGTTAGCACGATAACTTCGTCATCACGACGGATTTTCGCTGCCATGGTTCGCTCCTTAGAGTACTTCTGGTGCCAGAGAGATAATTTTCATGAACTTTTCATTACGCAGTTCACGAGTTACCGGCCCAAAAATACGCGTACCGATAGGCTGCTCAGAGTTATTGTTTAAAATAACACAAGCATTGCCATCGAAGCGAATGACAGAACCGTCCGGGCGACGAACACCCTTCTTGGTGCGCACCACTACCGCCTTCAGCACATCGCCTTTCTTGACCTTGCCACGAGGAATTGCTTCCTTGATGGTGATCTTGATGATGTCGCCGACGCCTGCGTAGCGACGGTGCGAGCCACCTAGAACCTTGATACACATTACGCGACGTGCACCGGAGTTGTCGGCCACGTTCAGCATAGTCTGTTCTTGGATCATGTTAGTGCTCCGCTAATGTCAACTACAACTTTGGACCCAGAATGGGTCGTTTGAAATCCCCACAATTGAGGGCGCAGCATTATAACACCGCTTCCAGAATATGGGTAGAAAAAATAAACGGCTCAGTTTTTGAGCCGTTTATAGTACTCGAGATGCGTACTGTATTACAGAACGGCTTTCTCTACAACGCGAACAAGTGTCCAAGACTTAGTCTTTGACAGTGGACGGCATTCGCGGATTTCTACCACGTCACCGATACCACATTCATTGTTCTCGTCGTGTACGTGCAGCTTGGTCGTACGTTTGATGAATTTACCATACATTGGGTGCTTCACCATACGCTCGATCGTAACAACAACGGATTTCTCCATTTTGTCACTAACTACTCGACCTTGCAGAGTACGGATTTGATCAGTCATTACGCACCCGCCTTCTCAGTCAGTAAAGTCTTAACGCGTGCGACATCACGACGCACTTGCTTCAACAGGTGAGATTGTTGCAGCTGACCGCTTGCCGCTTGCATGCGCAGGTTAAATTGCTCACGCAGCAGGCTCAGCAGTTCAGTGTTCAGCTCTTCAACACTTTTCTCACGCAGCTCTTGTGCTTTCATTACATCACCGTCTTAGTTACAAAGGTGGTTTTGATAGGCAGTTTCGCTGCTGCCAGCTTGAAGGCCTCACGGGCCAGCTCTTCAGGCACGCCGTCCATTTCGTACAGGACTTTACCCGGCTGGATCAAGGCAACCCAATACTCTACGTTACCTTTACCTTTACCCATACGAACTTCAAGCGGCTTTTCAGTGATCGGCTTGTCTGGGAACACACGGATCCAGATTTTACCCTGACGCTTAACTGCACGAGTCATCGCACGACGAGCTGCTTCGATTTGACGAGCAGTCAGACGGCCACGGCCAACAGCTTTCAGACCGAAAGTGCCGAAGCTAACATCCGTACCTTGCGCCAGACCACGGTTGCGGCCTTTGTGCACCTTACGGAATTTTGTACGCTTTGGTTGTAACATTCAGCGACTCTCCTTACTTGCGGCCTTTACGCTGCTGCTTTTTAGGTTGAGCAGCCGGTTTTTCCGGTTGTTCAACTGCAGCCATACCACCCAGGATCTCACCTTTGAAGATCCATACCTTAACGCCGATTACACCATAAGTGGTGTGCGCTTCAGAGGTGTTGTAATCGATATCCGCACGCAGAGTATGCAACGGAACACGACCTTCACGGTACCATTCGGTACGCGCGATTTCAGCACCGCCGAGGCGGCCGCTTACTTCAACTTTAATACCTTTAGCGCCCAGACGCATTGCGTTCTGTACAGCACGCTTCATAGCACGACGGAACATAACACGACGTTCCAGCTGTGAAGTGATGCTATCAGCAACCAATTTTGCGTCCAGTTCTGGTTTACGAACTTCGGCGATATTGATTTGCGCAGGAACGCCAGCGATATCCGCTACGACCTTACGCAGTTTTTCGACATCTTCACCTTTCTTGCCGATAACGATGCCTGGACGAGCAGTGTGAATAGTCACACGGATGCTCTTCGCAGGACGCTCGATAACGATGCGAGAAACGGAAGCCTTCGCCAGTTCCTTAGTCAGGAATTGACGAACTTTAAAGTCGCTGTCCAGGTTGTCAGCGAACTCTTTGGTATTCGCGAACCAAGTAGAGTTCCAAGGTTTGACAATACCCAGGCGAATACCATTAGGATGTACTTTCTGACCCATTGCTAGTCTCCAGAGTCTCAGCGATCGGACACAACCACTGTAATGTGGCTGGTGCGCTTCAGGATACGATCTGCACGACCTTTAGCACGCGGCATAATGCGCTTCATGCTTGGGCCTTCGTCGACGAAGATTTTCGTCACTTTCAGATCATCGATGTCAGCGCCATCGTTGTGTTCTGCGTTAGCAATAGCAGACTCAAGTACTTTCTTAACCAGACCAGCAGCTTTCTTGTTGGTGTAGGCTAAAGTTTCCAGAGCTTGCGACACTTTCTTACCGCGGATCAGGTCAGCAACGAGGCGAACCTTCTGAGCAGAAGAACGAGCGTGGCGATGTTTAGCGATAGTTTCCATCTCTTCCTCCTACCTTAGCGCTTTTTAGCTTTTTTATCAGCCGCATGGCCGCGATAAGTACGAGTCGGCGCGAATTCACCTAACTTGTGACCGACCATTTCATCGGCTACAAATACTGGAACGTGCTGACGACCATTATGGACAGCGATGGTCAAACCGATCATGTTTGGAAAGACCGTTGAACGACGGGACCAAGTCTTAATAGGCTTTTTGTCTCCGCTTTCCACCGCTTTCTCTACCTTCTTCAGCAAGTGCAGGTCAATGAAAGGACCTTTCTTGAGAGAACGTGGCATGGCTTATCCTCTAATTATTTTTTACTACGGCGACGTACGATGAATTTATCAGTACGCTTGTTGCTGCGGGTCTTCTTACCTTTGGTCTGCAGGCCCCATGGGGAAACAGGGTGCTTACCAAAGTTACGACCTTCACCACCACCGTGTGGATGGTCGACTGGGTTCATCGCAGTACCGCGAACGGTAGGACGAACACCACGCCAGCGGCTTGCACCTGCTTTACCCAGAACGCGCAGCATATGCTCAGCGTTACCAACTTCGCCTAAGGTAGCACGGCAGTCGGATGGGATTTTACGCATTTCACCAGAACGCAGACGCAGGGTGACATATGCACCATCGCGAGCAACGATCTGAACGTATGCGCCAGCAGAACGAGCTAGCTGACCACCTTTGCCTGGTTTCATTTCTACGTTATGAACGGTAGAACCAACCGGGATGTTACGCATCGGCAAGGTGTTGCCAGGTTTGATAGCAGCATCAACACCAGACTGAATCTGGTCACCCGCTTTCAGGCCTTTAGGCGCCAGGATATAACGGCGTTCGCCGTCTTTGTACAGAACCAGTGCGATATTCGCAGAACGGTTCGGATCATATTCCAGACGCTCAACAACAGCAGGGATACCATCTTTGTTGCGTTTGAAGTCAACCAGACGATAATGCTGTTTGTGACCACCACCGATGTGACGAGTGGTGATGCGGCCATTGTTGTTACGGCCACCGGATTTGCTCAGTTTTTCAAGCAACGGGGCATACGGTTTGCCCTTGTGCAGCTCAGGGTTAACCACTTTAACAACGTGGCGACGACCCGGAGATGTCGGTTTACATTTAACAATTGCCATTGTTCGCTACTCCTCCGACTTACTCTGCGCCGCCGATGAAGTCCAGATTCTGGCCTTCTTTCAGGGTGACGTAAGCTTTTTTCCAGTCGCTACGACGACCAACACGCTGACCGTGACGCTTCACTTTACCTTTAACTACCAGGGTGTGAACTGCATCAACTTCAACTTCGAACAGTTTCTTAACTGCGGCTTTGATTTCTGCTTTAGTTGCGTCTTTAGCAACTTTGAGAACGATGGTGTTGGTTTTTTCCATCACCATAGACGCTTTTTCAGAAACGTGCGGCGCGCGCAGTACTTTCAGCAGACGTTCTTCACGGATCATGCCAGCATCTCCTCAACTTGCTTCACAGCGTCAGCAGTCATAACCACTTTGTCGAAGGCGATCAAGCTAACTGGGTCGATACCTGTAACGTCACGCACATCAACCTTGTACAGGTTGCGAGCGGCCAGGAACAGATTTTCGTCGACTTCGCCGGTTACAATCAGCACGTCTTCCAGCGCCATGTCTTTCAGTTTCTGTGCCAGCAGCTTAGTTTTAGGCGCTTCTACAGAGAACTTCTCGACGACGATCAGACGATCTTGACGTACCAGTTCGGACAGAATGCTTTTCAGCGCGCCGCGGTACATCTTTTTGTTAACTTTTTGACTGTGATCCTGAGGCTTCGCAGCGAATGAAACGCCACCGGAACGCCAGATCGGGCTCTTAACAGAACCAGAACGAGCGCGACCAGTACCTTTCTGACGCCACGGTTTTTTGCCTGAACCAGTTACTTCAGCACGGGTCTTCTGAGCACGAGTACCTTGACGGGCACCAGCTGCATAAGCAACTACAACCTGGTGTACCAGCGCTTCGTTGAAATCACGACCGAAGGTAGTTTCGGAAACAGTCAGCGCGCTTTGCGCGTCTTTCAATACTAATTCCATTCCTATCTCCTCACGCCTTTACAGCTGGTTTAACGATCAGGTCGCCACCGGTTGCACCCGGAACAGCACCCTTAACCAGCAGCAGGTTGCGCTCAGCGTCAACACGTACTACATCCAGGCTCTGAACGGTTACGCGTTCGTTACCCAGTTGGCCTGCCATTTTCTTGCCTTTGAACACTTTGCCCGGAGTCTGGTTCTGACCGATAGAACCCGGAACGCGGTGAGACAAGGAGTTACCATGGGTAGCATCTTGGGTACGGAAGTTCCAGCGCTTAACTGTGCCAGCAAAACCTTTACCTTTAGAAGTACCGGTAACGTCAACTTTTTTAACGTCAGCAAAAATTTCAACGCTAATGCTCTGACCTACGGTGAACTCTTCGCCTTCATTCAGACGGAATTCGCGCAGGGTGCGGCCAGCTTCTACGCCAGCTTTAGCGAAGTGACCAGCTTCTGGCTTAGATACACGGTTTGCTTTTTTAGCACCCGTAGTTACCTGTACAGCGCAGTAGCCGTCGTTATCCAGGCTTTTCACCTGAGTAACACGGTTTGCTTCGATTTCGATAACGGTTACTGGGATAGATACGCCATCTTCAGTGAAGATGCGGGTCATACCCACTTTTTTACCGACTAAACCAATCATTGTTTCAACCTCTCAATCGTTCAATGACCTGATTAACCCAGGCTGATCTGCACGTCTACACCAGCAGCCAGATCCAGACGCATCAGAGCATCAACGGTTTTCTCGGTTGGCTCAACGATGTCAACCAGGCGCTTATGAGTGCGAATCTCGTACTGATCGCGCGCGTCTTTGTTGACGTGCGGAGAAATCAGAACGGTAAAGCGCTCTTTGCGGGTCGGCAGCGGGATCGGACCACGGACTTGCGCACCAGTGCGCTTAGCAGTCTCGACGATTTCCGCAGTTGATTGATCGATCAGACGATGATCAAACGCTTTCAGGCGGATACGGATTCTTTGGTTCTGCATGAGACCAGAGCTCCAATTATTTTATAAACGTAAAAAATTACTCCTCACACCCATTTCGATTGATGGGGGAGTGTAATCGTTCAACATATAACCCCCATATCGGGAGTATTGTTCGATAGTCTAGGACTATCTCTGATTCAGAATCAGACTTACCAAGATTAGGTAAGCCCGCGCATTATACGTAAACCAGCTCAGGAAGCAACCTAAATGCGCAAAAATAGTGGAAAGGCTCTTACTCTATCCTGCCTGCACGATCTGATATCCTTCAAATACGCACGTATAAAATACCCGTCCGAGCCTTGAATTGCATAAAATTCATACAGCCCTGTGACAATGATTCCAATAAAATGTCCTCTATAGCTCAATATGCTCAGATATGATGGTGTGCATATTGAATGGAGGAAATACAGATGGAATTGCTCACGGATATCTATTCTTGCGTCATTTCTGATAGCGGAAAACGTGTAGCGCTATGTATCGTATTTGCTGTTTGCAGTGGTTGCGCCGCTTACATTGCAAGACAAGCGATACCTAGGCAAATTCTTTCTCCAGCTCCAACTGCTCTTCTCACTTTGGGCACGCCGTCGTTTTCTTCAATCTACAGAGGCAGCTTAAAGGCGCAAATCGGCTATGGACTGTTTTTTCTGGCTATATCCTTCTGGCCTCATATTAGTCTATCAATCGTGCCCATTGTTTGGCTAATCAGCTGGTTTCTCATCACCTTGTCTCTTTTGGATTTTCAGCATTACCTATTACCGGATGTATTGACACTCCCCCTACTCTGGCTCGGCCTTTGTTTTAATGCATACACTAACGCGACTCCAATAGAACACGCCGTTGCTGGCGCAGTCGCGGGTTATATCTTTATTTGGTTTCTAGGCTGGATAACTAAGCATTTAGCAGGAAAAATGGGTATCGGATTAGGTGACGCTAAACTGTTGGCCGCACTCGGTGCATGGGCAGGGTATGAAAACTTGGCATTGATATCTGCCAGTGCGTCCTTTGGTGGAATTGTTTGGTGGGGAGTCCGGAAGTTTTGTTCACTGAAAAAGAACCACCCTCTGCCTTTTGGTCCTTGCTTGGCCATCGCCGGCTGGGTGGTTATTTTCGATATATTGCAATCATGGAAATTAAGCTTCTTCTTTAACCTGAGCTAATAGGTAATTTTGGATTCCCAGACGTTGGATAAGATCTAACTCAGTTTCCAGCCAGTCGATATGTTTTTCTTCATCAGACAGGACTTCAATCATAAGATCACGGCTGACATAGTCATGGACTGAATCTGCATAAGCGATACCTTCACGTAAGTTTTTTGCACCATCGAGTTCTAATTTAAGATCGGATCTCAACATTTCTTCCACGTCTTCTCCGATATTAAGTTTCCCTAAATCTTGAAGATTTGGCAGTCCTTCTAAAAAAAGAATTCTTTCGATGTAACGGTCAGCATGTTTCATCTCATCGATCGACTCGTGGTACTCAATGTCATTGAGTCGTGTGAGCCCCCAATTCTTAAACATACGGGCATGAAGGAAATACTGATTGATGGCTACGAGTTCATTTCCAAGTAGCTTATTGAGGTGGCCAATAACTTTTTTATCGCCTTTCATAAACAAAACCCTCCGCTTCCAGTTCTTTTAGTGTAGAACCAGAGTCTGAAGAGTCAAAAAATAACCATACTTTTATGCCACGTTTATGAAGCTACTTTGAAGTACCGTGGTTTCCTCATCGAAAATCTCTCGAGCCTGACGGATACATTTGCCGCATTCAGATCCTAATGGAACTATTTTACGCAAATGATGGAGAGAGCTCGGCTGATATTTACGGATTGCATGACGTATTGTTTTGTCCGAAATCCCATTACATAAGCAAACGTACATATTTTACTCTTTACTGATTTGATAATAAGAGTCTAAATAATAAACGTTATCATTTCAATAAAAGCATCTCATTTTACTGCTTATAAATCGTACTGACCTGAATCAGTTCATGTTTTTCTTGTAATAAAAAAGGGCGCCTAAGCGCCCTTTTACTGCATTTGGTTCAAAAGCTAAATATTAGCTCATTACCTTAGCAACAACACCAGCACCAACGGTACGGCCGCCTTCGCGGATTGCGAAACGCAGACCATCGTCCATTGCGATTGGGTGGATCAGGGTAACGATCATTTTGATGTTATCGCCTGGCATTACCATTTCCACGCCTTCTGGCAATTCGATGGTACCGGTCACGTCAGTTGTACGGAAGTAGAACTGTGGACGGTAGCCTTTGAAGAACGGAGTATGACGGCCGCCTTCATCTTTGCTCAGAATATAAACTTCTGATTCGAACTTGGTGTGTGGCTTGATAGAACCTGGTTTAGCCAGAACCTGACCACGTTCGATGTCTTCACGCTTGATACCACGCAGCAGAACACCAACGTTCTCGCCTGCACGACCTTCGTCCAGCAGTTTACGGAACATTTCAACGCCGGTACAAGTTGATTTAACGGTATCTTTGATACCAACGATCTCAACTTCTTCACCAACTTTAACGATACCGCGCTCTACACGACCGGTAACAACAGTACCACGGCCAGAGATAGAGAATACGTCTTCGATTGGCAGCAGGAATGGCTTGTCGATAGCACGTTCTGGTTCTGGGATGTAAGAATCCAGAGTTTCAGCCAGTTCTACGATCTTAGCTTCCCACTCAGCTTCGCCTTCCAGCGCTTTCAGAGCAGAACCACGGATGATTGGAGTATCATCACCTGGGAAGTCGTACTGAGACAGAAGTTCACGAACTTCCATTTCTACCAGTTCCAGCAGCTCTTCATCATCAACCATGTCGCATTTGTTCAGGAATACGATGATGAAAGGAACGCCAACCTGACGACCCAGCAGGATGTGCTCACGAGTCTGAGGCATAGGGCCGTCAGTCGCAGCAACAACCAGGATAGCGCCGTCCATCTGTGCAGCACCGGTGATCATGTTTTTAACGTAGTCAGCATGCCCTGGGCAGTCAACGTGCGCGTAGTGGCGTGACGGGGTGTCATATTCAACGTGAGAAGTGTTGATGGTGATACCACGTGCTTTTTCTTCTGGCGCGTTATCGATCTGGTCGAATGCACGTGCAGAACCACCGTAGGTTTTAGCCAGAACGGTAGTGATTGCAGCAGTCAGGGTAGTTTTACCGTGGTCAACGTGGCCGATTGTACCAACGTTAACGTGCGGTTTTGTACGTTCAAATTTTTCTTTAGACACGGCTTTATTCCTTACTCTTGTGCTCTCCCTTCATAGAGAGAGCACGGGATCAATGTTTTAAACTAGTAGCTTATTTGCCACGAGCTTCAATAACGGCCTGAGCAACGTTGTTCGGCGCATCATCATACTTCAGGAATTCCATGGAGTAAGATGCACGACCTTTGGTCAGAGAACGCAGCTGAGTTGCGTATCCGAACATTTCAGACAACGGCACTTCAGCGTGAATCTGAACGCCAGTAGCGTTAGATTCCTGACCTTTCAGCTGGCCACGACGACGGCTAAGGTCACCGATAACGTCACCAGTGTTCTCTTCTGGAGTTTCAACTTCAACCTTCATGATAGGCTCAAGCAGAACTGGTTTCGCTTTCTTAAAGCCATCTTTGAAGGCAAGAGAAGCGGCCAGTTTAAACGCCAGCTCAGAGGAGTCAACGTCATGGTAAGAACCGAAGTGCAGACGCACGCCGAGGTCAACAACCGGATAACCCGCCAGTGGACCAGATTTCAGCTGCTCCTGGATACCTTTATCAACGGCAGGGATGTATTCGCCAGGAATTACACCACCTTTGATGTCGTTGATGAACTCGTAACCTTTCGGATTTGAGCCCGGCTCCAGTGGGTACATGTCGATAACAACATGACCATACTGACCACGACCACCAGACTGCTTGGCGTGTTTACCTTCGATATCAGTAACTTTCGTGCGAATAGCTTCACGATAAGCAACCTGAGGTTTACCGACGTTCGCTTCAACGTTGAATTCACGCTTCATACGGTCAACGATGATGTCGAGGTGCAGCTCACCCATACCTGCGATGATGGTCTGGTTAGATTCTTCATCAGTCCATACGCGGAATGATGGGTCTTCTTTAGCCAGACGGCCCAGAGCCAGACCCATTTTTTCTTGGTCAGCTTTGGTTTTCGGTTCTACTGCGATGGAAATTACCGGTTCAGGGAATTCCATACGCTCCAGAATGATCACGTTATCCGGATCACAAATGGTGTCACCAGTAGTCACGTCTTTCAGGCCGATTGCCGCAGCAATGTCGCCTGCGCGAACTTCTTTGATCTCTTCACGCTTGTTAGCGTGCATCTGAACGATACGACCAAAACGCTCACGCGCCGATTTTACCGGGTTAAATACGGTATCACCGGAGTTAACAACACCAGAGTACACGCGGAAGAATGTCAGGTTACCAACAAACGGGTCGGTAGCAATTTTGAACGCCAGAGCAGCAAATGGCTCTTCATCGCTCGCATGACGCTCAGCCGGAGTATCTTTACCGTCGTCCAGCATACCGTTGATTGCAGGTACGTCAGTCGGTGATGGCAGGTAATCAATTACCGCATCCAGCATCGCCTGAACACCTTTGTTCTTAAATGCAGAACCACAAGTAACAAGAATAATCTCGTTACGCAGTACGCGTGAACGCAGGGCAGTTTTGATTTCTTCCTCGGTCAGCTCTTCGCCGCCCAAGTATTTATCCATCAGCTCTTCAGAAGCTTCTGCTGCAGACTCAACCAAATTCTGGTGCCATTCAGCAGCCAGCTCAGCCATATCAGCTGGGATCTCTTCGTATTCGAAGGTCACGCCCTGATCGGCATCGTTCCAGTTGATCGCTTTCATTTTCACCAGGTCAACAACACCGGTGAAACCTTCTTCAGCGCCAATTGCCAATTGAAGCGGAACAGCGTTCGCGCCCAAACGGGATTTGATCTGGCCTACAACTTTCAGGAAGTTAGCACCCATGCGGTCCATTTTGTTAACGAACGCAATGCGTGGAACTTTGTATTTATTAGCCTGACGCCATACGGTTTCAGACTGTGGCTGAACACCACCAACCGCGCAGTAAACCATTACCGCACCGTCAAGAACACGCATGGAACGTTCAACTTCGATGGTGAAGTCAACGTGCCCTGGGGTGTCAATGATGTTTACGCGATGCGGTTCATACTGCTTAGCCATACCTGACCAGAACGCAGTAGTTGCAGCGGAAGTGATGGTGATACCACGTTCTTGTTCCTGTTCCATCCAGTCCATGGTGGCAGCGCCGTCATGAACTTCACCGATTTTATGGTTTACACCGGTGTAGAAAAGGATACGTTCGGTAGTAGTAGTCTTACCGGCGTCGATGTGTGCGCTGATACCGATATTACGGTAGCGGGCAATGGGTGTTGTACGAGCCATTTGATTCCTCTATTCCTAGGACGTTCAAGTTAAGTTACCCACAGCGGGCGGCTTGCTTGAAGCGCCCGCTTGGTGACTAACACTATGAAGGGATTACCAACGATAGTGAGCGAACGCCTTGTTGGCTTCGGCCATACGGTGAACGTCTTCACGTTTCTTAACTGCAGTACCTTTGTTTTCTGCAGCATCAGAAAGTTCGTTCGCCAGGCGCAGAGCCATGGATTTATCACCGCGTTTACGAGCAGCTTCAACGATCCAACGCATTGCCAGAGCATTACGACGAACCGGACGGACTTCTACTGGTACCTGATAAGTAGAACCACCAACGCGACGGGATTTAACTTCGACGGTTGGGCGGACGTTGTCCAGGGCTACTTCAAAAGCTTCCAGTTCGTTTTTACCAGAACGCTGAGCCAGGGTCTCCAGCGCGGTATATACGATTGCTTCTGCGGTAGATTTTTTACCATCTACCATCAGGATGTTTACAAATTTAGCCAGCAGTTCTGATCCGAACTTAGGATCCGGCAGAATTTTACGCTGACCAATGACGCGACGACGTGGCATGGAAATACTCCGTTGTTAATTCAGGGTTGTCCAAAACTCTATAGTTCGAGTTTGACATTAAAGTTAAAACGTTTGGCCTTACTTAACGGAGAACCATTAAGCCTTTGGCTTCTTCACGCCGTATTTGGAACGTGATTGCTTACGGTCTTTAACGCCGGAGCAGTCAAGCGCACCACGAACGGTGTGGTAACGAACACCTGGCAAGTCTTTTACACGACCGCCACGGATCAGGATCACGCTGTGTTCCTGCAGGTTATGACCTTCACCGCCGATGTAGGAGGTAACTTCAAAACCGTTAGTCAAACGCACACGGCAAACTTTACGCAGTGCGGAGTTTGGTTTTTTAGGAGTGGTGGTATATACGCGAGTACATACGCCACGTTTCTGCGGGCAAGCTTCCAGCGCAGGAACGTTGCTTTTAGCAACCTTCATGGAGCGTGGTTTGCGTACCAGCTGATTAATTGTTGCCATTAATAGCTCCTGGTATTTGCTTCGTTTTTTGCTTCGTAAACAAGTGTGATAAATCTCCCCATAAAGCCATGGGCAAAATATGAGGACGCAGAATTTTATGGCTGCCCAGTATAGGTGTCAAGAAATATACAAGATCGCATTCTCACCAAGATACTTGCTGAAGGTGTTTGGCACTCAGTTCAACGAACTGATTATAGTCTAACAACACGATATTGGATGAAATTCGAGCACTCAAACCTCGAGCAATAACATCGACATTCAGCGCATATAGGGATGTGGAGGCAGAAATGAGCTTTTCAAGGGCATGGGTATTTGCTAGCCCGCACAGAACACCATCCTGAAGAAGCACGATAGCGTCATTATTGCCCACAATAGCGCAAAGAGTTGTCAGATCTGCTGAGGTTGGAGACTTTGCCAGCGTATGTAACATGTAAAATATCACCAAAGGCTAAAAGGTTAGCACAACATCGCGTTGTTCAAGATTTTGTCGAATCTGTGCCGCAGTTCGCAGTTGAACGTCGATAATCCACTGCTCATTGTCATGTAAACCTCTTTCACGCAGTGACTCGGAACAGATATAAACGTCTTCAATATCGTAAAGCGGCATCACGCCAAAGGTTGAAACATAGTCTCGACAAAGAATTTCAGCCGGTTTTTGATTGGGCAAAAGTTGGAAAACACCATCCCCAACAAAAAACACCTGAATATCCTCGCTAAAGGCAGAAGCAGCCAATAAGGCATCCAATCCTTCACGTCCTGCGCTTGATGTATGCGGAGGCTGAGTAAAAATAAAAGCTAAACGTTTCATCCCATCCCCTCAGAATTGCATGATGCGATCGCAGGTCAATGCGGCTTCAGCCAGTGAACCTAACCCACTCAAGACAAAGCCATCCTGCAAATTGGCGGCAGGTAAGCCCAATTGTGCAGCCTCATCTTTCGAAACCACACCGCGACGCAGCGCTGCCGCGACGCACACATTCAGCACCACGTTATGTTCCTGCGCTAATTTATGCCACGCACGAACGAGATCGAATTCATCACTCGCCGGAGATGTCAGCTGATTAGCGTTACTCACGCCCTCTCGGTAGAAGAACACGCTGACCAATTGGTGCTCGCTGGCCACCAGTGCCTGAGCAAACTGGTAGGCGCTACTCGCCGCCTGCGTGCCATAAGCAGGGCCTGTCACAAACAAGGAGTAGCTAAGCATTAGCGATCGCTGCCCTGTAGGTCGCCGCTTTTGAACTGACGAATATACAGATACACCGTGTGCTTAGAGATATTCAGACGGTCGGCAACCTGATTAATGGCGTCTTTGATATCAAAGATGCCTTTTTCATGTAGGTTCAGCACAATTTGGCGATTCTTCGCATTGTTTGATACAGAACGGTCAGCATTCACTTCTTCGATGGTGAACTCTAACGTCTGCGCCACTAAGTCATCCACGGAAGAGGCAAAATTCACTGAAGAAGCAACGTCTTGTGAAGCCTTAGGAATAAAGGTTTCCATGATCTGTGAGAAAGGCACATCCAGATTCATGTTGATACATAGCAGACCAATAACGCGCTGCTCTTTGTTACGAATGGCAATCGTAACCGACTTCATCAACACGCCGCTTTTTGCGCGCGTGAAGTACGCTTTTGACACGCTGCTATCTTCACCGGCCATATCGTGCAGCATGCGCAGGGCTAAATCGGTAATCGGCGAGCCGATTTTGCGCCCCGTATGTTCACCGTTTGCAATACGTACCGCTGAACATTTCAAGTCCTCAAGCGAATGCAAAACGATTTCGCAATGAGAGCCAATGAGCATAGCAAGACCATCAACAACGGCTTCGTATGATTTCAGAATTTCATGATCGGTCTGGCTGAACGGACGCTCATCCAGTAAATCGAGCTCACTGGTGTCACCAGGCATAAGCGTATTGGACATTGAAGACAACCCCCACGGAGGATTTAGCTACGCATCCATCGATGGATGCAGATTCAAGAAAACGTGCTAGTTAGCAAATAAAGTTTAGCAAAGCTGCCCTATTAAAATCCTTGAGGCCAGCGGGGTAAAAGTTTTTTTTACCTTCCAACGATAAAAAACAAAAAAGCCGTGGAATATTCCACGGCTTTTTTTAAACATTCAAGTTAATTACTTGCCTGCTTTCGCTGCGTCAGCTTTTGCTGGAGCTTCTGCTTTCGCGTCAGCTTTTGGTGCAGCTTTAACATCCAGCAGTTCTACATCAAATACCAGCGTAGAGTTTGCAGGGATGCCTGGGACGCCAGTTTTGCCATATGCCAATTCTGGTGGGATGACCAGCTTGATTTTGCCGCCTTTTTTGATGTGTTTCAGGCCTTCAGTCCAGCCTGGGATAACGCCATCAAGACGGAAAGACAGTGGCTCACCGCGGCTGTATGAGTTATCAAACTCAGTACCATCGGTCAGAGTACCTTTGTAGTTAACCACTACGGTATCGCTGTCTTTTGGCTCAGCACCGGTGCCTTCTTTATCAACTTGATACATCAGGCCAGTTTTGGTGGTTTTAACGTTTTTCTCTTTAGCGAACGCATCACGGAATTTTTTACCCGCGTCTGCGTTAGCTTTAGCATCCTGTTCCATCTTAGCCTGTGCAGATGCTTTTACGCGTGCTTCAAAGCCCTGCAGAGTGCCTTCGATTTCTTGGTCGGTCAGCTTGCTTTTACCTGCGAAAGCATCTTGGACACCGGAGATCAACTGGTCTTTATCCAACTTGATGCCCAGTTTTTCCTGCTCTTTCAGGGAGTTTTCCATATAACGTCCCAGAGAAGCACCTAATGCGTATGCTGCCTGCTGATCGTCATTCTTGAATTTGCTGTTAGTTGCTGTCGGCGCAGCATCTGCAGCTTTAGCTGCGTCAGCGGCGAACGCTGATGCATTCAGAGCCAGAGCCATTGTGGTTGCCAGCACAGTAACTTTAAAAAAAGATTTCATCCATTTCTCCAAACTTTAAGGCAAATTACCTTAAATAACGATGAGCTAAATGTAGTTGGCTACTATAGCGGTCTGTTGACGCATAAAACAATCACTAAGCGTGCCAGTCTGATAAATTCAGACTACAACATGCCCAAAAAGTTTCACTCGCTTAGCCAATCAACAAGCGTAACGCGCAATTCGCCTGCTTTACGGGTAAAATAACGATTATGAGGTGAAATTTCACCTATGAAATTGTGAACAGAAACTACACCGTTTTCAGAGGAAAGATTATGCAACCATCGGCTTGGGATCGCGAAGAGCTTGAATCCCGATTTGAAATGCTCGAAAGCCGACTGGCTTTTCAGGAAATAACGATTGAGGAGCTCAACCAAACGGTTATTGCTCTTCAGCTAGAGATGAATAAATACCGCGAGCAAATGCATTTACTGGTGGATAAGCTTAAAGCAGCTCAGCCGTCGATGATGGCTCACCCATCAGAAGAAACACCGCCGCCCCACTATTGAGCGATGATTTAACAACAAAAAAGCGGCCAAGGCCGCTTTTTTCATTCTGCTTATCAATCACAGAATTAATGACAGCCGCAACCACCGTTGCCTTTGCCATTACCACCACAGCAACCACCTTCTTCACCATGGTCGTGACCGTGTTCGTGGCCATGACCACCACAGCAGCCTTCGCCGTGTTCGTGGTGATGATCGTGCTCGCCGTGTACGTGACCATGCTCCAGCTCTTCAGCAGTTGCTTCACGGATGGCGATCACTTCAACGTGGAAGTTCAGGTTCTGGCCAGCCAGCATGTGGTTACCATCAACAACAACGTGGTCGTCGTCAACTTCGGTAATTTCTACTGGAACTGGACCCTGATCGGTTTCAGCCAAGAAACGCATGCCAACCTGCAGTTCGTCAACGCCCATGAAAACGTCTTTAGGAACGCGCTGAACCAGATTTTCATCGTAGTTACCGTAAGCGTCATTGGCGCCAACGTGAACGTCAAAGCTATCGCCTTCAGCGTGACCTTCCAGAGCTGCTTCCAGCCCAGAAATCAGGGAGCCATGTCCGTGCAGATAATCCAACGGTGCACTCACCGGAGATTCATCAACTAAAACACCGTCTTCTGTACGTACCTGATAGGCCAAGCTGACCACCAGGTCTTTTGCTACTTTCATGATATCTCCTAGCGTTGGAAACTAAATTGGCGCAGATTGTAGCGGAATTTTGCGCCACTGTACCCACAAGGATAAAAAATCCCTCGCAGAAACGCCACCCTTGCCACTTATTCTGGCTTAAAAATACCGATCATTTGGTTGTTATGCTGAACATGGTCACTGACATTCGCTTCTGGCTGACTTAGCTGATGCCCGCACTTAACACACTCAGCATGCTCAATATTATTCTCTCGCCATACCACCAACGTATCCTGTGCCTTACAGCTGGGACAGGTTGCTCCTGCAATAAATCTCTTTTTCATTTTGTTACCCTATTCGTAGGCCTTTTCACAGGTCTTCTTCGTCCCAGTCATTCATCTGCCGCCGCTCATGCTGCATCTCGCGCTGAAAAATATCTTCCAGTTCGCGTCTGGCCTCTTTAACACGCGAAATTTGCGTCACATCTCCCTGATGATGCGGCATCAACTCACGCAGCATGCGCATATCTAAACGGCGAAAATGCTGCTGTGCCCGATGCGCCTGATGAGGATGCATACCCAGTTCCATCAGCGCCTTACGCCCCAGTTCTAGCGCGCTAGAAAACGTTTCACGGCTAAATTGATTCACACCAGCCATCAACAATTCATGCGCCTCAACGCGGCCACGCGCACGCGCCAGAATTTTCAAGTGTGGGAAATGCTGCTGGCACAAATGCACCACGGCGAGGGTGTCTTCTGGCTCATTACAGGTCACAACAATCGCCTCCGCTTTCTCTGCCCCAGCTGCGCGCAGCAGCTCAAGCTCAGTGGCATCACCGTAATAAACTTTATACCCATAGCGACGCATCATACTGACAGCGCTCACATCACGTTCTAAAACCGTGATCCGCATTTTATTCGCCATCAGTAGGCGACCAATCACCTGACCAAAACGCCCAAAGCCGACGATAATCACCTGGGGATCATCATCCTCCACAAACGGCGCCTCTTCGTCCTCTTCCTGCGGGTTGTAGCGTTTCTCTAAAATACGGTCGACCAACTGCATTAACAGCGGCGTAGTCACCATTGAAAGCGTTACAATCACCAGCAGCAGCGCCATCTGATCGCCCTGCAATAATTTTTGCGTGCTAGCCGCTGAGAACAGAACGAAGGCAAACTCTCCCCCTTGGCTCAACACCGCCGCAAACTGCATTCGCACCGAGCGGCGGATGCCGGCTATGCGAGCAAGCAGATATAACACGCCGCCTTTTACCGCCACCAAAATGGCGACACCAGCCAATACCTCAGGTAAATGGGTGTAGAGAACCCCCAAATTCAGCGCCATACCGACTGAGATGAAAAATAGCCCCAGCAATAGGCCCTTAAACGGTTCAATCGCAATTTCTAATTCATGTTGGAACTCGCTCTCCGCCAACAGCACACCCGCGATAAACGTCCCCATCGCCATCGACACGCCTAACGCGTCCATGAACATGGCGGAGCCAAGCACTACTAAAAGTGCGGCGGCGGTGAAAATCTCACGCACGCCGGTCGCGGCAATATAGCGAAAAATCGGTCGCAGTAAGTAACGGCCACCAATCAACATGCCCAGCAAAGCACCCACTTTGATGGCAATAAACGTCCAATCCGTATCTTTATTGCTGGAACCGACTAAAACAGGAATTAGCGCCAGCGCAGGGATCACGGCCATATCTTGAAACAGTAATACCGAGAATCCGAGCTGACCGCCTTCGTTGCGGTTCATCCCCTTCTCGCGCATCATCTGCAAAGCCATCGCGGTGGAAGACATCGCCAACCCAATTCCACCAATAACCGCAGCCTGCCATGAAAAATCCGTTAACAGCAATAAACCGCCCAGAATGACTGCGGTAAGTAAAACCTGCCCAGCCCCCACGCCAAAAATCGAGCGTCGAAGCGACCACAGCTTGCTAGGATTAAGCTCTAAGCCAATGATGAAAAGCAGGAATACAACACCCAGTTCCGAAAAATGCAGGATCTCATCCACGTCACGGATAAACCCTAACCCCCACGGACCAATCGCAATACCCGCAATCAAAAAACCCAGCACGGTACCAATACCAATCCGCCGAGCAATCGGCACTGCCACGACGGCTGCAAATAGGAACAGCAGTATCGCTGGTAAGAGTGAGCCCTCTTCGGTCATAAACTACCGCCTCCCGCCAAAGGTGATTCCAACCATTGCCCGTAGGCTTTGGCATGCGTTTGCAAAACGTCGGGCTTAAGCCGGCGAGCCCAATAAACCACCATCGGCGTCATCCAATGCATATGGCACATGCCTGCCGTTAACTCAAATGGACGCAAAACTTCATCCATGGTGTAACGGTTATAGCCACCCATTTGATAAGCCCCCTCAGGCTCACCGGTTGTAACGACGCTACGCCAATATTTTCCGCGCAGAGCATTTCCGCCAACGCCGCTGGCAAAACCGCGCGACAGCACGCGATCCAGCCACTCTTTCAATAAGGCAGGACAGCTATAGGTATAAAGAGGATGTTGAAAAACAATAACTTGATGCTCACGCAGCAGTTTCTGCTCATGGTGAATATCAATAAAAAAATCAGGATAGTGCGCGTAGAGATCGTGCACGGTGACATGTTCTAGCTGCTGTGCCGGCTGCAGTAAAACTCGGTTTGCAACCGAGTCCTGTGATTCCGGATGGGCATACAGCAGCAATACTTTCGGTGGCTGCGACATCTATTCCCCTCCCCAAAGCGTCGTCATCGGTGAGCATTTCAGCTACCATGCAGCGCTAAGATTAAAATTAATAGTGTGCGTGTTCTGAAAACTTATTATTGTTCACGCAAAAACAACCGTAATTTAACACATTTCTAATAGACGGCGCTTTATGATTGTTTTCTCATCGCTACAAATTCGACGCGGTACCCGCGTTCTGCTAGACAATGCCAGTGCAACGGTTAACCCCGGCCAGAAAGTGGGTCTGGTGGGTAAAAATGGCTGTGGGAAATCAACGCTGCTGTCGCTGTTAAAAGGTGAAATGAGTGCCGATGCTGGCAGTTTCAACTTTCCTGGTAACTGGGCGCTGGCGTGGGTCAATCAAGAAACCCCTGCACTCGACGTGCCCGCTTTAGAGTATGTACTCGACGGCGACCGTGAATTCCGCCAGCTAGAGTCTGAGCTCAACGATGCAAACGAAGGCAACGACGGCAACGCCATCGCATTAGTGCATGGCAAGCTAGACGCCATTCAAGCGTGGACCATCCGCTCTCGCGCTTCCAGCCTGCTACACGGTTTAGGCTTTAGCCAAAGCCAGCTCGAAGAGCCGGTAAAATCCTTCTCCGGCGGCTGGCGTATGCGCCTTAACCTTGCACAAGCGCTAATTTGCCGCTCCGATTTACTGCTGCTCGATGAGCCCACTAACCACCTCGACTTAGATGCGGTGATTTGGCTAGAACGCTGGCTAAAAAGCTACACCGGCACACTGATTCTTATCTCCCATGACCGTGATTTCCTCGATCCGATCGTCGACAAAATCTTGCATATCGAGCAAGAACAGATGTTCGAGTACACCGGCAACTATTCATCGTTTGAGCTACAACGCGCCACTAAGCTTTCACAGCAACAATCGATGTATGAAAGCCAGCAGCAGCGCGTCGCGCATCTGCAAAGCTACATCGATCGCTTCAAAGCCAAGGCATCAAAAGCTAAACAGGCGCAAAGCCGCGTGAAGATGCTAGAGCGAATGGAGCTCATTGCGCCAGCTCACGTCGACAATCCATTCCACTTCAGCTTCCGCGAGCCAGAAAGCCTGCCAAACCCATTGCTGCGGATGGAAAAAGTGAGCGCTGGCTACGGTGACAAAACCATTCTGGATTCCATCAAGCTGAATCTCGTTCCCGGTTCTCGCATTGGTCTGCTAGGCCGCAACGGCGCAGGTAAATCCACGCTAATCAAGCTGTTGGCGGGTGAACTAGCACCGCAAAAAGGCGAAATCGGTTTAGCCAAAGGCGTGAAGCTGGGCTACTTCGCTCAGCATCAGTTGGAATATTTACGCGCAGATGAATCACCGTTGCAGCATCTTACCCGCATCGCCCCACGCGAAACGGAACAGCAACTGCGTGACTATCTAGGCGGTTTTGGTTTCCGCGGCGATAAAGTCACCGAGCACACCGCGCGTTTCTCCGGTGGAGAAAAAGCACGTCTGGTATTAGCACTGGTTGTTTGGCAGCGCCCTAATTTGTTGCTGCTCGATGAACCCACTAACCACCTCGATTTAGACATGCGCCAAGCGCTGACCGAAGCCCTCATCGACTTCGAAGGTGCATTGGTGGTGGTTTCCCATGACCGTCACTTACTACGTTCAACGACCGACGATCTGTACTTGGTACACGATGGTCAAGTTGAGCCGTTTGCTGGCGATTTGGAAGATTATCAACAGTGGATGATTGACCTGCAACGTCAACAGGCACAGCAAGACTCCAATAAAAGCGAAAGCGAAACTAGCGGGAACAGCGCTCAGGCGCGCAAAGATCAAAAGCGCCGTGCAGCCGAATTCCGCACCCAGACTCAGCCGATCCGCAAGCACATCATGAAGATGGAACAGCAAATGGAAAAACTGAGCGCTCAGCTAGCCGTACTCGAAGAAAAATTAGCCGATAGCGAACTGTATGATATCAGCCGCAAAGCGGAGCTGACCGAATGCCTACAGCAACAGAATCAAACCAAGGCCGCGCTCGAAGAAGCTGAAATGGAATGGTTAGATGGGCAGGAAAAGCTGGAAGTCATGACCCGAGCCTTTGAGGCTGAAAGCGAATAGGCCTCGCAAAGAGGCTGTAATCGATTGCCAGCGATGAAATATTCGCTGGAATCCACTTCGCATAATCTCATAGACCCACTGTTAAGCCCCCGAAAGCGCATTTACTCTGCGCTTGGGTGCTTAGGACTGTCTGTCTTAAGCATAGAGTGGTATGGCAGATAGGAAAAAGCCCCACCTGATATTAAATCAAGGTGAGGCCAACCCTCATACGCAGCAGTGTGAGGTTAGCCTCTTCCCCGTTGCAAAACAAGGAAAAGGAAAACCAAAAATGCCACAAAAAACTGTTATTTGGTGTCTATTGATCGTCTGTATAACACTTCTGACGTTCATTAGAATCACACATGGATACCTGTGTGAAATACACATCAAAAACGGTAACAAAGAGGTTGCCGCCGTTTTAGCCTACGCATCTAAACGGTAAGTGGCCTTACGTCGAGGTATTCCACTAGGAATACCTCGTTCGTTGGCTGGAATCTGTTGTGTATCAGTCTCTAAGCACCCTTCGTTTCGCTGCGATAAAACGGCTTATCCCCCAGAATAGTCGCTCGATGCATAATTCGCCGCTGAGGCAAATAGTCTGCATTGGCATAATGCTGCGTCACGCGGTTATCCCAAATCGCGATATCGTCTTGCTGCCAACGCCAGCGAACTTGGAATTCAGGCTTCGTCGTATGCTGGAAAAGGAACTGTAACAGCGCATCGCCTTCCTGCTGAGGGATACCCACCAGACGCGTGGTAAATCCTTCGTTCACAAATAGCGCCTGACGCCCGCTCACCGGATGCGTTCGCACCACCGGATGCAACAGCGGTGGATGCTGACGTTTTGCCTGCAGCCAGCGCTGGTGCTCCTCTTCCGAGCGAAGATGCTTATATTCAGGGAACGACTTTTCAAAATCATGCTCGGCTTGCAGGCCACTCAATAATATCTTGAGCTGAGGTGAAAGCGCCTCGAAGGCGGCAATGCCGCTCGACCACAGCGTATCACCGCCCACCTCTGGCAGACGTTTGGCGGCCAAAATCGCGCCCAGCGGAGGATTCTCGATAAAGGTCACGTCGGTGTGCCAGTTATCGTTGTCCGGAGGATTATCGTTATGCGTGTCGAGCTCAATGATCTCCTCCACGCCCGCCGCATGCGGATAGACAGGATGTATATGCAGATCGCCAAACCGCGATGCTAGCTCGCGCTGCTGTAACGGCGTAATAGCCTGCCCACGCGCAAACAACACCTGATGTTTTAGCAGCGCATGATAGAGCTGTTCAAACTGCGAATCACTCAGCGGGCGGGTGAGGTCTATATTGCTAACGACTGCACCAATGGCAGGGCTTAAAGGCTGAATAGCGATACGTTCATTCATTTTTTCACTCCATGCCACGGGGTTAAGCGGCGCTGCAAGGCTCTCAGGCCCAATTCCAATGCAAAAGCAATCAACGCAATAACGCTAATGCCAGCGATAACGACATCCGTGGCTAAAAATTCACCGGCGGACTGAATCATAAATCCTAAACCGCGCGTCGCGGCAATCAGCTCTGCGGCCACCAGCGTAGACCAACCCACGCCGAGCCCGATACGCAAGCCGGTTAAAATCTCAGGTAGCGCATTGGGAAGCACTACATACCACAACACCTGCCAGCGGTTTGCCCCTAAAGCTTGAGCCGCTCGCACGCGAACCTGTTCGACGCTCCGCACACCTGCGGCAGCAGCCAGCGTGACCGGCGCAAAAATCGCGAGATAAATCAGCAATATCTTGGATGTTTCACCAATGCCAAACCAGATAACCATCAACGGAAGATAGGCTAACGGCGGCACCGGACGATAGATTTCAATAATGGGGTCCAAAATACCGCGCACGGTGGGGTTGAGCCCCATCGCAATTCCCACCGGAACGCCAATAACCACGGCGGCAAGCAGCGCGACCAGGATGCGTCCCAGGCTAGCGGCTAAATGCTGCCCCAGCGTGGCATCCATAAAGCCCTGCGTGCTGATGCTTACCAGTTGCTTCAGCACCTGCTGGGGTGCAGGCAGAAACAGCGGGCTGATAAGCTGCATCGCGGTTACGCCCCACCACACCACTAAGATGGCCAGCAACGTGAGTGCGCTGATGACCACGTTTGATGGGATAGTTCTTTTCTTCTGGTATACGGTCAGCTTATGCGCGTTATCAGCGGTATTACCCTTCAGCGTGGAATGAAGACTCATGACCAAACTCCTTGCGCATGCGGTGTTCGCTGCTCGAAGACGCGGCTAAGCACATATTCCCGGCGCGCAATAAACGCGGGATCGGATTTAATCGCTCGGCACGGCTCACCATCGGCATAGCGCTGGCCAAAATTCAGCGCCAAACGTTCAACAATGCGTCCCGGCCCCGGCGACAACAGGATCAGTTCAGAGGCCAAAAATACCGCCTCTTCAATGTCATGGGTAATCAGTAAGATCTGTTTACCCGTTTTACGCCACACGCCCAGCAGCAATTCTTGCATTTGCTCACGCGTGAACGCATCAGTGCACCGAAAGGTTCATCCAATAACAGCAGTTGAGGATTTGCCGCCAGCGCACGGGCGATACCTACTCGCTGGCGCATTCCGCCCGATAGCTGCCAGATAAAGTGCCGTTCATAACCTTCCAGCCCAACCAAGCGCAGCATCCGTAGCGCAATAGCGTTTCGCTCATCGCGTGCCACACCTTGTAGCTGCAAACCAAATACCACGTTAGCTAAAACATTTCGCCACGGCAGTAGGCCTTCATTTTGAAATACCACGCCACGCTCAGCGCTTGGCCCTGTAACTTCGCGACCAGACAGCGTTATCGAACCCGAATCTGGCTGGCTAAATCCCGCCACCAGATTCAACAACGTGGTTTTTCCACACCCAGACGGCCCGAGCACCACCACCAGTTGTCCACTCGCGATTTGTAATGAGACGTCTTCCAGAACAGGTTTTCCATCATAGGAAGCACTGAGATGATTCACTGACAGCATGGGTAACTCCTTATGACTGAGGCTCAGCCTGCACTTGCTTCACAAACTGGTTATTCACGAAGCTACGATAATCTGCTGCCACCTGAGGAATTTTGCCCTGCTGCTGTAAAAACACGGCGGTATCATGAATGGCTTTATCAACCGGCTGGCCCAGTTCATTAACCTGCTCGGCAACGGGCAGATAGCGGTTTCCCTTCACTAACCCCGGAACCTGATCTTGCGGTACGCCGCTCAGCTTGGAGAGCTTGTCGACGTTCTGTCCGTCTTGCAGCCACTGTTCAGGCGCTGCCAAATAGGCCTTCTGTGCCGCTAACGTCGTGCGCGCAAAAGCCGTTACTACATCGGGATGCTGTTGCGCGAAATCTTTGCGTACTACCCATACGTCCAGCGTCGGTGCACCCCATTTGCCGACCTGTTCTGAGTCGGTTAACACGCTACCGGTTTTCGCCAATTCGTTAACGGCAGGTGCCCAAACATAAGCGCCATCAATATCACCGCGCTGCCATGCCGCCGCAATCGCCGGTGGCTGAAGGTTTAAAATGGTGAGCTGATCGGGTTTGATCCCCCAATGCTTAAGCGCTGCAAGCAGGCTGTAGTGCGTGGTTGAAACGAAAGGAACGGCAATACGCTTCCCGATAAGATCCTGCGGGGATTTAATCTCTTTTTTCACCACTAGCGCTTCTGAGTTCCCCAACTGCGAGGCCAACAGGAAAACTTCAATTGGTAGTCCTTGGCTCACCGCAGCGGCCAACGGGCTAGATCCGATATTGCCAATCTGCACGTCGCCGGAAGCTAAGGCTTTCACTACGCTTGAACCGCTATCAAACTTGCGCCAATCCACCTTCGCGCCTGAGGCTTTGGCAAAGGCGTTATCCGCCTGTGCCACTTTGGCCGGTTCCGCAGAAGTTTGATACGCCACGGTCACATCAAGTGCATAGGCACTCGTGGCGGCTAACGAGAGGGTGAGAAACGCAGCCACGCTACGTAAAGAAAAGGGTTTGTTCGCCATCATCTGCTCCGCTTATTTTTCGGTGTCAGGAGCACAATGCCCCGCGTTGAACACAGTTTTAGCTGAGCAAGATTTAGTTAAGAAGGAATAAAAAAGTATTCTTTATTCCAAATAGAGATAATTGAAGTTTGATGTCTGAGCGACTAGTGTCAATGCTATCGACGGTATACAACGAAGAAATAAGCGCGTCTCCAGCGAACTGGAGACGTCAAAATCAGTGCCAAATAAGCAAGACGCAGGCTGCTGTTAGCAGTCCCATGGAGATATTGAACGTAAACCAGGCGCGACGGCTGTTCAGCAAGCGGCCAATCACAGTGCCAAAACCTAGCCAAATAATGCCGGAGACTAAATTGACTAAGAACATTGCGATGCTGATCGCAATAATAGAATGGTTATATTCAGAGCCCGACAGGCTGAAACTGGCGACGGCGCCTAATCCCATCAGCCATGCTTTGGGATTTAAAAATTGAAGCAACCAGCCTTGGTACCAGTTAACCGGCTTTTTGACTTTTACCGCGGTAGGGTCAAGCTTTTCATAGCTGGAGGTCGCTATTTTCCAAGCGATGTACAGCAGATATAAGCTACCCAATATTTTTAGGGTGGTATGCAACGTAGGGTAAACCAGCAGCAGGCTACCAACACCAAACGCCACTAAAAGCAGCAGCGACTGCATTCCAAGCATAATACCCAACATCAACGGCACCGAACGCATAAAGCCAAAGTTCGCCCCCGACGAGGTCAGCAGCATATTATTTGGCCCAGGCGTGATCGCCGCTACCCACAAAAACCCTAGCATTGAAAGAAATAGACCAAGTTCCATTTGTTGGGCACTCCCACCCCTTTATGTTTGTCGTGACCTTGAAGCTATCAGTGTGATATTGATCGCACAAGAACGATGACATGAAAATTAATCACCTTATGAATAATCAATTCTCTCCTATGCGCGGAATAAGTAATCCGCACCTGCAAACCATTTTGCCAAGGCTATTCCGCCGCAAGCCGTTGCTACAGCCACATTGGCAGCGCTTAGCCTTACCCGACGGCGACTTTATTGACTTAGCGTGGAGTGAGCCACCAGAGCAGGCGCAGCATAAGCCGCGAGTGGTGCTGTTCCATGGTTTAGAAGGGAGTTTCTACAGCCCCTATGCACATGGTTTGCTGCACGCATGGAAAGAAGCCGGATGGCTGGGCGTAGTGATGCATTTTCGCGGCTGTAGCGGCGAGCCAAATAAAATGAACCGCATCTACCATTCAGGCGAAACCGAAGATGCTCGCTTCTTCCTCAACTGGCTACGGGAAACTTACGGTGAGGCGCCCACTGCCGCGGTGGGTATTTCACTCGGCGGCAATATGCTGGCTTACTATTTAGGCCAAGAAGGCGCCAATGCCACGCTCAATGCTGCCGTCATTGTATCCGCCCCGCTGATGTTAGAGCCTTGCTCATATCGGCTAGAACAAGGCTTTTCGCGCGTTTATCAAAGTTATCTCTTAGGCCAGCTAAAGCAGAACGCCCAGCGTAAGCTCGAACGCTACCCAAACACCTTACCGTTGAACTTAAAAACGCTGAAAGGCTTAAAACGCATTCGCGATTTCGATGATGTAATTACCTCACGTATCCACGGATTTGATAACGCCACAGACTACTACCGTCGCTGTAGCGCCCTACCGCTGCTGCCAAAAATCACCGTGCCGCTGCTCATCATCCATTCTAAAGACGATCCGTTTATGACACCGGAAGTGATCCCACGGCCGGAAGATTTACCGCCTAATATTGAATATCAACTCACCGAATTTGGTGGACACGTTGGCTTCATCGGTGGCAGTTTTAACAAACCTCAGATGTGGTTAGAACAACGCATCCCCTCTTGGTTAACCCCATTTTTGGAGAACACGCAGTGATTATCCCTTGGGAGAATTTAGCCGCAGATACGCTGGATAGTTTGATCGAATCCTTCGTTCTGCGCGAAGGCACCGACTATGGCGTGCATGAAAAGTCATTGACGCAAAAGGTTGAGGACGTACGTCGACAGCTAAAAAATGGTGAGGCCGTTTTGGTGTGGTCAGAGCTACATGAAACGGTGAATATCATGCCCAAAGGGCAGTTCCGAGATACACCGGAAGAGTATGAGTAACCTTTAAACATCCGTTTAATAAAACCAATATTAAGTAAAGGCATCCAAATATTTTGGCTGGTTTGATGTCAAAAACGGCGCTTAAACAATCAGGAGAAGCATGGATGTCTCTACTTTCACAACACGTCACCCAACGTAGTTCAGAATCTAAAATATCGCCCTCTGAGTTACCATTCAACACTCGCATATTGATTATTATCACCTGCCTCATACAGGGTGCATTACTCTACCTAAGCAACGACTTTAGCACTCAAGAGTGGAGGCTAGACCATAAAACCACACTGCTGTATGTGCTGGTATTATCACTATCTCTACCTTTAGTGTTCGTCTTGTCGGTGAATACATTACGCAACAAAACGCTCTGGAAAGTACTGCTTGCCTACGCCGTGATTTTTATCGCCATGACAACGTGGGTAAATTGGAACGATGTTGGTCTAAGAGATTATGGAACCGGCATTTTAGCGACATTTTATTTTTCTCTTGCCGCGATTATCTTTGTTACACTGCCATGGCTGCAGGTGCGAATAGAAAACCCAAACTCGCCAGTCAACTATCCTGATTTGCACGACGCTATTTGGCAAAATACCATCACCGTAGTATTAACCCTGCTTATTGCGGGTTTGATGTGGGGGATTTTGTCGCTGGGCGCAGGTCTCTTCAAATTGATTGGTATTGATTTCTTTTACAATCTTTTCTTTGAGCACCAAATATTCACCTACCTTGCCAATAGCTTAGTTCTCGCCATCGGCGTTCTAATCTGTCGAACCAACTCAAAGTTAATCATCACGGTACGCAAGCTACTCTCTCTGGTGGTGAAAGGCTTGCTTCCTCTACTGTCGTTTTTCGCGCTGATTTTTATCTTCAGTCTGCCGTTTACAGGAATAAACACCTTAGCCAAGCAGTGGTCGTCAGCCACTACGCTGCTGACCACTATGTCTCTGCTATTGGCTCTGTTGGTCAATGCGGTACACCTTAGCGCTGATAATGCTGAGCAAAAAACCTATCCCAAAATCATTCGCTATATCATCAACGGCTCCCTGCTTGCTTTGCCCATCTACGCGATATTGTCCACGTATTATTTAGGTCTACGGATCGTGCAATACGGCTGGACACCCGAGCGGCTATGGGCTGCTGTCGTCGTTGGTTTGTCGCTTTGTCTGAGCCTTGCCTATGCAACTGCCGTAGTACGCAAAAACACGATCTGGCTTCACTCGCTGGGCAATATCAACAAAAAGATGATGTGCCTGATCGCGGCTATTCTCATTCTGTGCAATTCGCCCATCATCGATCCGTATCGCATTAGCGTGAACGATCAAATGCAGCGTTATGCCACTGGCAAAATATCACCGGATAATCTGGATCTCATCATGCTGCGGTTTGACGCAGGCCGCCGAGGCAACGATGCACTTCAAGCACTACGCCATGATGCCAAATTTATCAGCGATCCCGCCCGGAAATTAAGTCTGGAAAAAATACTGATACAAACCAATCGCTGGGGGAGTTATGACGATGATGACAATAAACAAAAACCCGCGATATTTACGGTGGAGCGCGCGCGTAAAAACATACTGCTAGCAACAGGCGTAACGCCGCCAGATTCCAGTTGGTGGGCATCGCTATCAGAAAATAACTATCAGGCAGAGCGCATGAGTGATTGCTATCTGCTAGCCAATAGCTGCGTTTTAACAACGTTGGATCTCAATGCCGATGGAAAGCCAGAACCTATCCTGTGCAGTTTCAGCGCTCCTCAAGCGCCATTCTGCCAAGTTTATGCCCTAAGTGAGGGGAAATGGGTCGTAATTAGCAGAATGGATTTTGACGAGTATTTAGCTCAAAACAAGTCTGATAGCGCTAAGCTCAAAAGCCTCATCTTGAATGGCCAATTAAAAACAAAGCCAAAAGAGTGGAGCGATATCCAGATTCAGGATAAAACCATAGAGATGAACTATTACGGTTTAAGATAAACCGTTAATCCCTAATTATTGGAGCCGTGTTACCTATGTCAGCCAAACACCCAATTATTGCAGTAACCGGCTCCAGTGGTGCCGGTACCACCACCACCAGCGTCGCCTTCCGCAAAATCTTTCAGCAATTCCATCTTAAGGCGGCTGAACTGGAAGGCGACAGTTTTCACCGTTACACGCGGCCAGAAATGGACGCGGCTATTCGCAAAGCTCGCGAACAAGGCCGACATATCAGCTATTTTGGCCCAGAGGCCAATGATTTTTCTTTTCTAGAACAAAGCTTTCTTGAATACGGCCAGCACGGTCGCGGGCGTTCCCGTAAATATCTGCATACCTACGATGAAGCCGTTCCCTACAATCAGGTTCCGGGTACGTTTACCCCGTGGGAAGCACTGCCAGAACCTACCGACGTGCTCTTTTACGAAGGGCTACACGGCGGCGTCGTCACCCAGCAGCATAACGTGGCGCAGCATGTCGATTTACTAGTGGGCGTGGTGCCGATCGTCAATCTGGAGTGGATCCAAAAATTAGTACGAGACACCGGCGAGCGCGGCCATTCACGTGAAGCCGTGATGGATTCGGTGGTGCGTTCAATGGAAGATTACATCACCTACATTACGCCGCAGTTCTCTCGCACCCACATTAACTTCCAGCGCGTGCCGACGGTTGATACTTCTAATCCTTTTGCCGCCAAAGCGATCCCTTCCTCCGATGAAAGTTTCGTCGTGATCCATTTTCAGGGCTTAGACAACATTGATTTCCCTTATCTATTAGCGATGCTGCAAGGGTCGTTTATTTCACACATCAACACGTTAGTGGTTCCCGGTGGAAAAATGGGGCTGGCGATGGAGTTGATCATGACGCCGCTGGTGCAGCGTCTGATCGAAGGGAAAAAAATCGAATAACCGCGCGGGTTATTCAGCCATTAATAGATACTGAATAAAGCCCAAATGTAGCTTCAGGCCGATACGCATAGCGTCCTCATCCAATTTAAATTTTGGATTGTGGACGCCATAAACCGCACCCAAATCTTCATTCCCGCTGCCGATAAACAGAAAACAGCCCGGTACTTTTTCCAGATAAAAAGAGAAGTCCTCGCCGCCAAACATCGGCGCAGGCATTTCAAGCACGCTTTCTTTTCCGAGTTGCTGTTCAATAACTTCGCGCGCAATCCGGCTCGCCTCAACGTCGTTATTGCCGATGGTATAGCCTCGCGTCCAGCGAATATCATAATCCGCGCCGTGCGCCTGCGTAATTCCGGCAACGGTTTGCTCAACCAGCTGTGGTACTTTCTCGCGCACGCTCGCCACATGGGTGCGTAAAGTGCCTGCCAAAGCAGCCGTTTGCGGGATCACGTTGTAGCCGCCCTCTGATTTAAACGTCGCCACGGTTAATACCGGTGTCTGCAAAGGATCGATTTTACGCGCGACAATATTTTGCAGCGCAGTCACCACCTCAGCGCCAATGACCACCGGATCGATACACAGCTGCGGCATAGAGCCATGGCCGCCTTTTCCTTTGATGGTGATATCAAAGTTGTCGCTGGATGCGCAAAACACCCCCGATTTCCAGCCCACGACGCCCGTTGGGAAGTTCGGCATGACGTGCAAACCAAAAATCATGTCCACGCCGTCTAAAACACCGAGTTTAATCAGCTCTTGTGCGCCACCGGGCGGAACTTCCTCGGCGTGCTGAAATATAAAGCGCACCTGCCCACGTAATTGGCGGTGACATTGAGCTAAAACACTGACCGCCCCCATCAACATGGCCGCATGTGAATCATGTCCGCATGCGTGCATCACACCAGAGTGCGTTGAGGCAAAAGGCTCTTCGCTCTCTTCCTGAATCGGCAATGCATCAATATCAGCACGTAGCGCATAGCGAGGGCCACTCAATGCCCCGACTAAATCAACCACCACGCTGTTATTCGTCGGGCGCGATATCGAAATGTTCTCTACATGAGACAGTTCTTCGGCAATATAGTCGGCTGTTTTCTGCTCTTGGAAGGAGAGTTCAGGGTTTGCATGAATGTGCCGACGCCAACGAATAACATCCGGCATAACAGATAACAACATAGCATCAAGTTCACGTTTCATCGTACATCTCCCCTGTTACGCAGTTTCACGAACTGGGCTATAGGTTTTTCCTGCCAGCGGCAGGATCACCAGCCCAGAGACAATCATGACCACAACCAGAAAAACAAAAGTTGAAAAATAACCTTGGCTCATCTTCACCAGATACCCCATGGCAATCGGCGCAACAAAACCGCCCAAGGTGCCACCGGTGTTAATAATCCCCATCGCGGCGCCCATTACGTCAGTCGGCAAACGTTTCATTGGTAAAGTGAAGACGGTGACAAACGACGCCATGAGGAACACATAGCCGAAGAATAAAAACAGGCTGGCCGAAATAGCCGAAGATGTGGCGTAAACCAACCCAATACAGACCGCGCTCAGCAACGAACACGAACAAACCACTTTGTGCTCTTTACCCTGCATGTATTTGCCAACGAAATAGCCGGTGCACAAAGACGAAATCCACATCCCCAGACCGCCCGCCGCGGCCACTAAGCTGGATACGCCCAACGGCAGCCCACGGTTTTGCACCAAGAATTTAGGCAGCCATGCCATCAGGCCGTAGGACGGAATGTTCAAACAAAAAATGGCGATAAACAGCAAAATAACGATAGGGCTTTTCAACAGCTGGCGATAAGGCCCGCTTTTCTGCTGGGTAGAAGATGTTGGCCATGCCTTCTGTGGATTTGGCACCAGCCACAAAATGCAGCCCGAGATGATAAAGGCCAAAATACCCAACGAAGCAAAAGACCCGCGCCAGCCAATATGCTCAAGACAATATACCGCCACCAACGGGCCTAACGTCATCGCCAGCCCCGCCGAGGACAGCAGAATAGACTGCGCAAAAGTGCGCTGCTCAACGGTGAAATTTGCCGTCACCGCTTTCGCACAGGAGGTCGGATAGCCCGCATGTCCCATACCCGCCAGAAAACGAAACGTCAGCAATAAACCAAAAGTGAGCCCCACCCAGCCGAAGCACATAGCAAACCCACCCAGCAGAAAGAGTGAGCTACACAAGACTTTTTTGAATCCAAAGCGATCGTTCAGCCAACCGGCGGGGATCTGAAAAATGGAATAGGCGAGAAAAAAAACGCCGGTGATATAGCCTAATTGCTCAGGCTGGAGAGAAAACTCCCGCTCGATAGGCAACAGAGCAAACCCCACCACGGTTTTGTCGATATAAACAATGGCGTAACCGATAAACAGTAAAAAAATCATCAATGAACGGCGCTGAAATTGCATAGCCAAACTCCTCGCTGAACGGCGTCAACCCTGACAGAGGCTCAAACGCATAGGGGTGCTTATGTGATGTGCATCGCTTTCTTTTTATTAACTGCGCGCCAGATGGCATTGATGAAAATATCGTCTTTACCCACACCGTGTAAGATGTCATTTTTTTTGGGGTGATGCTTTTTATTGATAGGGGAAGCGCGGTGAAATATCTGCCAAAAATTCAGCAGCTAAAAACGTTTCAGGAAGTGATTCGTCGAGGAAGTATTCGCGCCGCCGCGCGCGCGTTAAACCAGTCACAGCCTGCAATAAGCAGAGCGATCAAAGAATTGGAACATACGCTGAATACGCAGCTTATCGTGCGCGGAGCCAAAGGAATGATGCTGACTGAAACAGGAAGCGCGTTTGCGGCACGCTCGCAGCTTATTTTGGAAGAACTCCAGCGCGCGGCAGATGAAATTGAGCAAATAAGCCAATATTCTCAAGGGTCGGTGTCTGTAGGCTTTTCATCGCTGATTGCGCTAACCGTGTTTCCTCAGGCCGCTGATACCTTTAAGTCTCAGTTTCCACAGGCCAATATACACGCCAAAGAAGCGCAGCTCTCGACGCTTCTACCGGCCTTGCGTGAAGGGCGACTCGATTTTGCCATCGGCACGCTAACAGTCGAAACTACGCCAATAGATCTGGTCCGTGAGCCGCTATTTGAATCGCCCTTTTGCATTATCGCTCACCGCGATAACCCATTTTCTCAGGCTAAGTCGTTAGAAGAGCTGAAGCACGCAAAATGGCTGATACCTGAAACCGATATGGGCTACTACCAGCAGCTAGAATCAGCCATGGGGAATTTTTACCACCAGCTTAGCCAATCACCGATCCGAACGGACTCCGTGGTGTGCGGATTAAGCATGGTGCAACAGGCACAATACCTCACCATCGTGGCCCGGGCGATGCGGGAACCGCTGGGATTAGACAATACGCTCTGTGCATTGCCTATCGACGATTTACCCACCGCCCAGTATTGCGTGTTCTATTCACAAAAATCGCCGCTGACCTTAACGGCGCGGCGATTCTTGGATTTATTACGTTGGGAATGCCAAAACTATGCTTGGGAGTAAAAACGTTACTCAACCACGATAGTTTCAAAGCTGTGGGTAATATTCACCGCTTGACCCAACATCAGCGCTACCGAGCAATACTTCTCGGCCGATAAGGCGACTGCGCGTTCAACGGCTTTATCAGTCAGTCCTTTGCCGGTAACCACGAAATGCAGATTGATGTGAGTAAACAAACGAGGGGCTTCTTCGCGGCGCTCAGAGGTTAATTTTACTTCACAGTCGCGCACGTCCAGTCGCCCTTTCTGTAAAATAGAAACCACGTCAATCGCGCTGCATCCACCCGCAGACATCAGCACCATTTCCATTGGGCTTGGTGCTTTATCGCCAGCGTTTCCATCCATAAGAATTTGATGCCCTGAAGCGGATTCACCCAGAAAAGTCATCCCTTCAACCCATTTCACTCGTGCCTGCATGTTTATCACCCCTTTGGTTAAATTTTGGCATCAGACTACGCTTTCTATAAAAAACAGGCAATCCGAGGCCTCACTTCTTGATGCTGAAGCGAGACAACACAAGACACCTGCACAAAGCTGTGCTACAAACTATGCCGAAATGGATCTTTATGGATTGAAACGGGTATAGATCAATAACTCTAGGAAATAATTACCTTAGCCTATTACTCTATATCTCGATTATGAAGTGCTATACAAGTTAATAAGCAAAGCCCCGTGCCACGATAAGCACACTGTCAGGATCAGTATCCCGATATTAGGGCAGCGATAACAACAGAGGATAATAGCGAATGGTTCTCGGCAAACCGCAAACAGACCCGACTCTTGAATGGTTCTTGTCTCATTGCCATATCCACAAGTATCCGTCCAAAAGTACCCTGATCCACCAAGGTGAAAAGGCTGAAACCCTGTACTACATCGTTAAGGGCTCCGTTGCTGTATTGATTAAAGATGAAGAAGGCAAAGAAATGATCCTTTCTTATCTCAATCAGGGCGATTTCATTGGTGAACTAGGCTTATTTGAGGAAGGGCAAGAACGTAGCGCCTGGGTTCGTGCAAAAACCGCCTGTGAAGTGGCTGAAATTTCTTACAAGAAGTTCCGCCAGCTCATTCAGGTCAATCCAGATATTCTGATGCGCCTGTCTGCTCAGATGGCTAGCCGTTTACAGGTTACCTCTGAAAAAGTCGGCAACCTTGCATTCTTGGACGTAACCGGTCGTATCGCTCAGACCCTGCTGAATCTGGCCAAACAGCCAGATGCCATGACTCATCCAGATGGTATGCAGATCAAGATCACTCGTCAGGAAATTGGCCAGATCGTTGGCTGCTCCCGTGAAACCGTTGGTCGTATTCTGAAGATGCTGGAAGATCAAAATCTGATCTCCGCACACGGAAAAACCATCGTCGTTTACGGCACTCGCTGATAGATGACGCCCGTGTAGCCTTGCTGCACGGGTTTCTTTAGCTATGTGGCGGCGGTTCATCTACCACCCGGAAGTCAACTACGCACTGCGTCAAACGCTGGTGCTGTGTCTTCCTGTGCTATTCGGCCTGTTGATAGGTAATCTACAACTTGGGCTGATGTTCTCTTTAGTTCCCGCCTGCTGCAATATCGCCGGGCTCGATACTCCGCATAAACGCTTTATTAAACGATTAGTCGTTGGCGGCAGCTTATTTGCCTTCAGCAGTTTTCTGCTACAGCAATGCTTACTCTGGCAAATTCCCCTACCGCTGATCATGCTCGGTTTAGCCTTGTTGCTTGGCGTTAACGGTGAAATTAGCCCGCTACACGCACGGCTTATGCCTGCCGCGCTGGTTGCCTCTATTTTTACCCTGAGCATGGCGGGAAGCGTGCCGATCTGGCATGGGCCACTGCTGTATATTGTCGGCACTATTTGGTATGGCGCTTTCACCTGGTTTTGGTTCCTGCTGTGGAAGGGGCAACCGATCCGCGAAAACCTCAGCCAGCTCTACGTTCAGCTTGGCGACTACATGGAAGCCAAATACAGCCTGCTAACTCAGCATATCGATCCTGAAACCGCGCTGCCTCCGTTGCTACAACGCCAGCAAAAAGTGATGGATCTCATTGCTCAGATATACCAACAAATGCACATGCTTTCATTGGTGCATAACCCTGAATACAAACGCCTGCTGCGTTATTTTCAGGTCGCATTAGACTTGCAAGAACACATCACCGTTAGCCTGTCTCAGCCCGATGAAGTGCAGAAGCTGGTCGAAAAAAGTCAGGCCGAGGCGATATTACGCCGCAATGCTCAGGTCATTACCGAGCGACTTAAAACGGTTGCCGACGATATTTTGTATCACCGTTATCCCCAACATTTCTCGATGGATAATGAGCTATCGGCGCTAGAAAAACTGTCTAATCAGCACCCAGATAACCCCGTTGGCAAATTCTGTTATTATCATTTTAGCCGTGTGGCTCGCCTGCTAGAGCGCCAACGCCCACTATATCAACGCAATCTGATGTCCACTCAGCAGCGGCTTCCCTTCTGGCCTGCGCTGCGCGCCTATCTTTCGCTGAAGTCGGTAGCACTGCGCAACGCCGCACGATTAGGTATTACGCTGGCTGCGGGCAGTAGCCTCGGCATGTTATTCCATCTGCCAAAGCCCTATTGGGTTTTGCTGACCATCATGTTGGTGATTCAGAATGGCTATAACGCGACGCGCGTTAGGATCCAGCACCGTGCGCTAGGCACCTTTGTTGGATTAATTGTTGCCGCAGGACTACTGCAGCTCAACCTACCGTTGAACGTCACGCTTAGCTGCATGCTGGTAATTACCATCGCGGCTTATTTGGTGCTCAGGAAAAACTACGGTCTGGCCGTGATCGGTTTCACCATCACGGCGGTGTACACGCTTCAGCTGTTACAGCTTAACGGATTACATTTCTTGGTTCCGCGCCTCATCGATACGGTTCTCGGTTGTATTCTTGCCTTTGCCAGCACCATCTGGCTGTGGCCACAGTGGCAAAGCGGCTTGCTGCGCAAAAATGCGCATCAGGCATTGGAGGCCTACCAAGACGAACTGCGCCTTTTACTGTCGCCTGAGCCAAAAACGTCCGCGCTGGCCTATGCGCGTATGAAAGTGAATCAGGCACACAATGCCGTCTTTACTTCGCTAAATCAGGCGATGCAGGAACCGGGATTTGACTCACGTTACTTAACGGATATGCGCCTGTGGATCACCCACAGTCAGTTTATCGTTGAGCATCTCAATGCCATGACGATCCTCGCACGCGACCACTACATGCTCACCGAGAATCTAGCACAGGATTATTTACAGCGTTGCGAAATTGCGTTGCAGCTTTGTCAGCAACGTTTGGAACATGATGGTCCAACGCTCAATGACAACGCCGCCGTATTTCAGTCTGACGATCAAGAAACTAACGGTATGCCCGTTACGCAAATTGAAGTGCATCTTCGACGCATCATTGCGCACTTACGCGCCATGCATACCATTTCGTCGATAGCATGGCGGCAACGGCCACATCACGGGATTTGGATGAGCCGTAAACTCAGGGATTAATTGCCACCCACGACTTTGGCAATCGCTTTTTCCAGCCGTGCCATGCCCTCATGGATATCGGCAAACTCGATAACCAACGAGGGCGCAAAGCGCAAAATATCCGGTCCCGCGTTCAGCAGCATAAGTCCTTCACTCGCGGCGGCATGCAAGATATCTCGCGCCTTACCGTGATAGGCAGGGCTCAGTTCAGCGCCCAGCAACAGCCCCATTCCACGCACCTGAGTGAAGATATTGTACTGGGTATTGATCTTCTCTAGGGCCTCCACAAACAGGCCGTGGCGCTCTTCAATTCCCGCCATCACCTCAGGTGTATAGATCACGTCCAGAGCCGCCTCTGCAACCGCACAGGCCAGTGGATTACCGCCATAGGTGGTACCGTGGGTACCCACCTGCATGGCGCTGGCAATTTCGTGGGTTGTTAACATGGCGCTAATCGGAAAACCGCCCCCCAGCGCTTTGGCAGTGGTGAGAATATCCGGCGTCACACCGTAGTGCATGTAGGTAAAGAGTTTACCGGTTCGGCCCATACCGCTTTGTACTTCATCGAAAACCAACAGCGCCTGATGCCGATCGCAAAGTTCACGTACGCCTTGCAAGAAGCTTTGCGTCGCAGGCATCACGCCGCCTTCGCCTTGAACGGGCTCAAGCACCACTGCACAGGTATGATCGTCGATAACTGCACGAACGGCGTCTAAATCATTAAATGGCACATGCACGATGTCGGCAGGCTTCGGGCCAAAGCCGTCTGAATATTTTGGCTGCCCCCCCACGGAAACCGTAAATAAGGTACGGCCATGAAAGGCATGGTGGAAGGCAATAATCTTGGATTTGAAAGGGCTAATTTTGCTGGAGGCATAGTAACGAGCCAGTTTAAACGCCGCTTCGTTTGCCTCCGCGCCGGAGTTTGCAAAGAAGACACGCTCGGCAAAGGTGGCATCAATCAGCTTTTGTGCCAGACGTAGCGCAGGCTCATTGGTGAAAACATTACTTACATGCCACAGCTTTTCGCCTTGCTCATGCAGTGCAGCAACCAGCGCAGGATGGCAATGCCCTAAGGCCGTCACGGCAATCCCCCCCGCAAAATCCACATACTCTCGCCCTTGCTGATCCCACACTCGGCTTCCTTTACCGCGCACGGGAACGAAATCTGCCGGTGCATAGATAGGCAACATCACCTTTTCAAATGTGTCTCTTGCAACTGACTGCTGCTTCGCCATCACTTTTCCACCTTATTCACATCGCCAACAACGATTTGCCAGCTATTAAATGAAAATATAATCATAAAATATGCATAATAAATCATTTTATGGCAACCGTAATTTGCGTTTGTTTTGCCAAAACCTCCCCGTTCAATAACAGCGGTTAAAGTTGAGACTAAGATTCAGCGTGCTTATACTTTGAACTTGGAAGTTACGTTCCGCCTCTTCACTTAAGGACTGACCATGAGCGCTCCGCTTACCATTGCTAAGAATCAAAAAGTCACGCTGCAACTACTTCCGGCGCTGGCCAACCGCCACGGACTGATTACCGGCGCAACGGGTACGGGGAAAACCGTGACCCTACAAAAAATGGCAGAGCAGTTCTCTCGTATTGGTGTTCCCGTATTTTTGGCCGACGTAAAAGGCGACTTGTCCGGTATTGCCGCTGCCGGCACGCCTTCCGATAAATTACAGAAAAGATTAGATGCTTTGCAGGTGACCGACTGGTCGCCGCAGGCGTGTCCGATCATTCCGTGGGATATTTTTGCCGAAAAAGGTCACCCTATTCGTGCCACGGTGTCAGATTTAGGCCCGCTGTTGCTGTCTCGCCTGCTGGATTTAAACGACGTGCAATCCGGCGTGTTACAGCTGGTGTTTAAGATTGCCGATGACAGCAACCTGCTGCTGCTCGATATGAAAGATCTCCGCGCCGTGGTGCAGTTTGTGGGGGACAATGCCAAACAGTTCACCACCCAGTATGGCAATATTTCTACCGCGTCTATTGGCGCGATTCAGCGCGGATTACTGACGCTGGATCAGCAAGGCGGCGATCATTTCTTTGGCGAGCCGATGTTGGATATTAAAGATCTGATGCGCTGCGACGCCAATGGGCAAGGCATTATTAATCTACTGGCCGCCGACAAACTGATCAATCAGCCGAAGCTCTACTCGGTATTCCTTCTGTGGCTACTGGCGGAGTTATTTGAACAGCTGCCTGAGGTCGGTGACGTTGAGCAACCAAAGCTGGTGTTCTTCTTCGATGAGGCTCATCTGCTGTTTAACGACGCGCCTAGCGCCCTACTGGATAAAATAGAACAGGTCGTGCGCTTAATCCGTTCTAAAGGCGTAGGGATCTATTTCGTTACCCAGAACCCACTGGATATCCCTGACAACGTTCTCGGACAACTGGGCAATCGCGTTCAACATGCGCTACGTGCGTTTACCCCACGCGATCAAAAAGCCGTGAAAGCCGCAGCACAAACCCTGCGCGCAAATCCCGAATTCAGCACCGAGCAGGCCATTACCGAGCTGGGCGTAGGCGAAGCATTGGTTTCATTCCTTGATGAAAGCGGTCGCCCAACCATCGTTGAGCGCGCAATGGTTATCGCGCCCAAATCCCGTATGGGGCCGTTAACCGCCGATGAATTGAATCACGCCCTAAATCATTCACCGTTATATGGTCGCTATGACGAAGCCGTCGATCGTGAATCTGCCTATGAAAAAATCACCCAGCAGGGCTTCAGCACGGTTGAAAGCGGGGATGAAAAAGCCAGCGCTGACGACGTGAAAAAACCAGAGGCCAACGCGCAAGAAGGCGGCGGATTGATGGGCAGCTTGAATGAAATTCTGTTCGGCACCACCGGCCCTCGCGGTGGTAAGAAAGATGGCGTGGTACAAACCGCCGCAAAAAGCATGGCGCGTCAGGTAGGAAGTTCGCTCGGCCGCCAAATTTTGCGCGGCGTTTTAGGCTCGATTATGGGCGGACGTAAATAACTCCCTGCTTTCTTATGCTCTTACTTATGCCCTGCATGATTTATCATCGGGGCATCTGATGTCATTTCCGTACAAAGCGAACCTCTGATGCTGTTGCTGATCGATAATTACGACTCCTTTACCTACAACCTCTACCAATACTTTTGCGAACTCGACGCCGACGTTATCGTCCGCCGCAACGACGATCTCACGCTTGAGCAAATCGAAGCGCTGGCGCCTTCACATCTGGTGATATCACCTGGACCTTGCACACCAAACGATGCTGGGATTTCTTTAGCAGCCATCGAACACTTTGCGGGGAAAATACCGTTGTTAGGCGTGTGCTTAGGTCATCAGGCACTGGGGCAGGTTTTCGGTGCCAACGTGGTTCGCGCCCGTCAGGTCATGCATGGCAAAACCAGCGCAATTCGCCATACCAACGGCGGCGTATTCCATGGCTTAAACAATCCGCTAACGGTAACGCGCTACCATTCACTGATTCTGGAAAAAGAGACGCTGCCCGACTGCTTGGAAATTACCGCGTGGAGTGAACGCAACGGCGAACCCGACGAGATTATGGGCGTACGCCATCGCACCTTAGACGTTGAAGGCGTGCAGTTTCACCCTGAAAGCATTTTAAGCGAACAAGGCCACCAGCTATTGAAGAATTTTTTGCAGCGCTAGAAACAAAACTCCCGCCAACAGCGGCGGGAATCTCAGCTCATAACATCAAACCGAATATCAGAGATTATGGCAGTACTTTTGCCGATGTAATCACGATCGGCTTAGAAGGGACATTCTGGTATGGGCCGACGTTCTCAGTACGCACCTGAGCAATTTTGTCGACAATGTCCATCCCCTTCGTCACTTTACCAAATACCGCATAGCCAAAATCACGCTGGCCGTGATCTAAGAAAGCATTGTCGGCAACGTTAATGAAGAACTGGCTGGTTGCGCTGTCTTTTTCAGCAGTACGCGCCATAGCGATGGTGCCGCGCAGGTTACGCAAACCGTTATCCGCTTCGTTTTTGATTGGTGCATTCGTGGTTTTCTGCTGCATATCCGCAGTAAACCCACCGCCCTGCACCATAAAACCAGGGATCACACGATGAAAAATCGTGTTGTTGTAATACCCGCTGTTCACGTAGTCGAGGAAGTTCTTCACCGACACCGGCGCTTTTTGACTATCCAACTCAATTTCAATATTACCAGCGGTCGTCGACAGTAAAACATGGCTGTTGGCAGCCAATGCGGCCGGAGCCAATACCGTCAGCGAAAATAGCGCGGTTAGGGTGACGAATACTCTCTTGAACATGACACATCCTTTCTCTGCGGGCTTTTTCAAAGCAGGTGAACAACAAATTAACTTATCGATTCTAATTAGGCGCTAGCCTATTAGCTACCCATTTACTCACATTTACTTAACGATGGGATAAGTCTGAAAAAATGCCGCCTCTTAGCGACGAAAAACACCTAGTTTTGCAATCAAGATCACACTTCATCCCCTACCTAATTATTCAAAAATGAATTTTTGCGAACTGACTCGCAAACCGATTGATGGAAGTTGCTAGTCTTAAACTTAAATGAGAGCGCTCTCATTTTATGATCAACGCAAAATACGCTATCTGATTTATCAGGTTTATGAGGCGGGTGATAAACCCACGCTATTTATCTCGCTGCTCCTCGTGTTGTCCTGATGATCATCGAAATCCTCATTGCCAGATAAAACGGAGATACTCGCATGATCCCGATAAAAGTTGCCATCATCGGCGGAGGCAGTAGTTATACACCGGAGTTGGTTGAAGGCATTATCCAGCGGGCTAAGCAAATTCCGCTGTCTGAGCTGGCATTGGTTGACGTTGAAGCAGGTCGTCACAAGGTTGAGATCATTGCCGACCTCACACGCCGAATACTGGCACGCAATGGCTTTGAGCAGGTCAAGGTCAGCATCCATTTCACCCCCGACGATGCTATTCGTGGAGCCAGCTTTGTATTAACTCAGCTGCGCGTAGGCCAGTTACCGGCACGTGCTGCCGACGAACGTCTCGGCTTAAAGTTTGGATTAATTGGGCAAGAAACCACCGGCGTCGGCGGTTTTGCTAAAGCGCTCCGCACGATCCCCGTGATGCTAAACATCGCCCGTAAAGTTGAACAGCTGGCTCCCGATGCCTGGATCATTAACTTCACCAATCCAGCAGGTATCGTTACCGAAGCGGTTTCTCGCTATACCAAGGCCAAAATCATTGGTCTGTGCAATGTTCCCGTCACCATGCACCATATGATTGCCAAAATGCTGCAACGGCCCTATCGAGACGTCCAGCTACGCTTCGCCGGTCTAAACCATATGGTTTGGGTGCATCAGGTCACCGCTGATGGGCAAGACCAGACGCAACGGGTGATCGACATGCTCTGCGATGGCGCGGCGCTCACCATGAATAACATCAAAGAAGAGCCGTGGCCGCCGGAGTTTCTGCGCGCGCTTGGTGCCATCCCTTGCCCCTATCATCGCTATTTCTATCGAACCCGCACGATGCTGAAAGATGAAATCACTGAGGCTAGCACCGAAGGCACCCGCGCGGAACAGGTGATGGACGTTGAGAAAGCGCTCTTTGCGCTGTATGCCGACCCGAATTTAGACCACAAACCAGAGCAGTTAAGCTTCCGTGGCGGCTCATTTTATTCAGAGGTTGCGCTGGAACTGATGTGTGCGATTCACAACAATCTCGGTACCCGTTTAGTGGTCAACACGCCAAACCGCGGCGCCATTCACGATCTGCCTGCTGATGCCGTGATTGAAACTGACTGTATCGTGGATGCCCAAGGCGCGCATCCTCTCGCATTCGGTTCGCTCCCCGTGTCCATGGTCGGTCTCACGCAACAGGTGAAATCGTTCGAACGTCTGACGATCGAAGCCGCCGTACACGGTGATAGAAAATCCGCGCTGCTAGCGCTGGTCACCAACCCATTAATTGGCGATGCCGGACTGGCTTCACCTTTATTGGATGAAGTCCTAGCCGTAAACAAAGCGTATCTGCCACAATTTAATTAACCGCAATCCCCTCGTTGCTTTGCCGCAAGGAGGGATTTGGATCCCATCATCATAAGGAATTTGACCATGACGACGCTTGAAGACGTTGCTGCATTTGCCGGTGTTTCTCGCGCCACCGTTTCACGCGTGGTGAATGGCGATAGCAACGTCAAAGAAAAAACGCGTCTCATGGTGGAAGCCGCTATCACCGAGTTAGGCTATAGCCCACACCCGGCCGCCCGGGCGCTGGCGTCTAACCAAAGCCAAACGATCGGTTTAGTCACAACCACTTACCGCGGTGGTTTTTTTGGCGCACTGATGGATAACGTGCAAAGCGAAGCCGAAAGCCGCCGTAAACAGCTTCTAGTGACTCAGGGAAAAAATAGCGCTGACAATGAATGGCAGGCCATTCAGCGTTTATACAACCTACGCTGTGATGGGCTTATCCTGCACGTGAGAGCGCTGAGCGATGAGCAACTCTGCAAGCTGGCGCAAGAAGGCAAAGCCTTTATGATTTTGGATCGTTTGGTGCCGGGCCTTGAAGATCGCTGCGTCGCCTTCGATCATCACCGCGCCAGCCAAATGGCCACAAAACGGCTGATTGATTTAGGCCATACAAAAATAGCCTGTATCAGCGGCCCTTCCTCTCGTCATTCCAGCCAGCTACGCCGCCAAGGTTTTCTCGATACGATGGACGCCGCCGGACTGCTGCCCGTAGCCTGTTTAGAAGGCGATTATGATATGCAAAGCGGTTATCAGATGGCGGACAAACTTTTGCAAAGCCGACGACCTACCGCGATCTACTGCTGTAATGAAGAGATGGCGATTGGCGCACTGCTGGCGATCACCGAGCATCGCTTAACGATCCCAAATGATATCTCACTGATTTGCTATGACAGCGGAGAACGGGCGGCTTTTGTGCGTCCGGCATTAACCAGTATTCATTTCCCCATCACCGATATGGCTCGCCATGCCACCGAGCGTCTTATCGATCCCGAATGCATACCGGAAGTTTTTCTGCCTATCCTCATCGATCGTGGTTCGGTCATTTCCGCAAAAAGGTAATCTGTGACGATCTGAGAGCAATAATTTCTACTCAGATCGCTTTTGTAAGAAACTCATTCATATCGTTACAGCAAAAAATCGACATATATCACAAAAATCGCCTACAACTATGCTAGGATTCGCCGCCTTGTGGGATCGATTATTCTTAGTTTGATCCTTCGTAAATACTTTCCTATTTCTCAATACTACTGACACGGGCCTTGCTATGACCAACAGCAACCGCATTCGCCTAACATGGATCAGTTTCTTCTCCTATGCACTTACCGGTGCATTGGTGATCGTCACCGGGATGGTGATGGGCAATATCGCAGAATACTTTAATCTGCCGATTTCCAGCATGAGTAACACCTTTACGTTTCTTAATGCCGGTATTTTGGTCTCTATTTTCCTTAACGCATGGTTAATGGAAATTATCCCTCTTAAACGCCAGTTGATTTTCGGCTTCGTGCTGATGATCTTAGCCGTTGCGGGCCTGATGGTCGGCCACAGCTTGGTGATGTTCTCTCTGTGCATGTTTGTACTGGGCGTGGTGAGCGGGATTACTATGTCTATCGGTACCTTCCTCATTACCCATATCTATGAAGGTCGCCAGCGTGGCTCACGCCTGCTGTTCACCGACTCCTTCTTCAGTATGGCGGGGATGGTATTCCCCATCGTTGCCGCTACGCTGCTGGCGAATCACGTGACGTGGTACTGGGTTTACGCCTGCATCGGCGTGCTGTATCTGGCCATTTTCGTCCTGACGCTGATGTCTGACTTCCCTATTTTGGGTCAGAAAAAAGACGATCAGAGCGAGCCAGTGGTAAAAGAGAAATGGGGTATCGGCGTTCTCTTCCTGTCGATTGCCGCACTGTGCTACATCCTCGGCCAGTTAGGCTTCATCCAGTGGGTACCAGAATACGCCAGCAAACATTTCAACATGAGCATCGAAGAAGCTGGCGCATTAGTCAGTAACTTCTGGACGGCTTATATGGTTGGGATGTGGATCTTCAGCTTCATTCTGCGTTTCTTCGATCTGCAACGCATCGTGACCGTTCTGGCCGCGCTCTCTACCGTGATGATGTACCTGTTCGTCACCACCGAGCAGGTTGGCATGCTGAGCCTGTACATTCTGGGTCTGGGCTTTGTTAGCAGCGCAATTTACACCACGCTGATCACGCTGGGCTCGCTGCAAACCAAAGTGTCTTCACCAAAACTGGTGAACTTCATTCTGACCTGCGGCACCATCGGTACGATGTTGACCTTCATTGTGACTGGCCCAATCGTGGCGAAAAGCGGTGCTCACGCAGCGCTGGCAACCGCCAATGGCTTGTACCTTGTGGTCTTCGTGATGTGTTTACTGTTGGGCTTCGTGACGCGTCACCGCCTGCACGGCCACAGCACTAAATAAATCGGGTTCTTCCTGATAAAAAAACCGGCCTATAACAGGGCCGGTTTTTTATTGTCGCAATAACGCGATTAACGTTTAAAGTCGACGGTTTCAGACGCCCCTAGATGCAGCGTGGTTTTCGCTGGCTGGGTGCAGGCAATCACTGCGCCGCGACGAACGGAATAGCGCACAGGAACCTGACGACGCACGGCATCAAAACCACTGTCTGCCGGTAATACAATCAGATTCGCACTGTTCCCCGCCGCAATACCATAATCCGTTAGATTCAACGTTTTCGCACTGTGGTGAGTAATCAAGTTCACCCCATCGTCAATTTGACCATAGCCCATCAGCTGACAGACATGTAGCCCCATATGCAGCACCTGCAGCATATTTGCCGTACCCAGCGGATACCATGGATCAAACACGTCATCATGGCCGAAGCAGACGTTAATGCCAGATTCCAGCATCTCTTTCACGCGGGTAATACCACGGCGCTTTGGATAGGTATCGAAGCGCCCTTGCAGATGGATATTCACCAGTGGGTTCGCCACAAAGTTAATCCCAGACATCTTCAGCAAGCGGAATAAACGCGAAGTGTAGGCGCCGTTATAGGAGTGCATCGCCGTTGTATGACTCGCGGTTACACGTGCGCCCATGCCTTCTCGGTGTGCCAGCGCGGCAACCGTTTCAACAAAGCGCGATTGTTCGTCATCAATCTCATCGCAGTGAACGTCGATCAGACGGTCATATTTTTGCGCCAACGCAAACGTCTTATGCAGAGACTCCACGCCGTATTCGCGAGTGAATTCAAAGTGTGGGATAGCACCAACCACATCAGCGCCCAGACGCATCGCCTCTTCCAACAACGCTTCACCGTTGGGATACGACATAATCCCTTCTTGTGGGAAAGCAACGATTTGCAGATCAACCCACGGAGCCACTTCCTGCTTCACTTCTAACATCGCTTTCAGCGCCGTTAGCGTGGCGTCAGAAACATCCACGTGAGTACGCACATGCTGAATACCGTTGGCAATTTGCCATTTTAGGGTTTGCCATGCGCGCTGTTTCACATCTTCATGGGTCAATAACGCTTTGCGCTCGGCCCAGCGCTCAATACCTTCAAACAGGGTTCCAGACTGGTTCCAGCTTGGCTGCCCCGCCGTTTGGGTGGTATCCAGATGGATATGTGGCTCTACAAAAGGCGGTAACACTAAGCCCTGCTCAGCATCCAAACATTTAGTTGAAGCAGGCATCACGCCAGATTGCGCTTCAATTGAGGTTATTTTTCCGTCTTGAAGACCGATCTGCCACAGCCCTTCTTTCCCCGCCAAGCGAGCGTTAATCACCGCCTGTAATGTGTTATTCGGCACCGTTAGCCTCCGCATTTGTTATTGTTGATACTGCCGTCATTGCAGTTTTACGATTTAGAATTGGATTAAGCACCAGATAGCTCAGCGCCCCGCCCAGCACCGCATTCACGGGCACCACGCCCGGCAGCCAATGACCGGCGGCAATCCCCAGCGCGACGGCCAGAATAGCCACCCAGTTTACGTTCATCATACGCGCGGTAGCAAAGTGCTCATAGCGGCGACGGTTCATCAGGTAGTCAGCGATGATAACGCCGCCCACCGGAGGGATAGCCGCAGACAAGAACGTCAGCCAGCCAACAAAATTGTTATACAGCCACAGCGCGCAAATAGTGCCGATGATGCCGTTAATGATCGACAGCGTTTTACTCGACATACCGGTAATGTTGGCAAAACCCAATCCCGAGGCATAGAGCGCATTGTCGTTGGTGGTCCAGATATTCAGCCCCAGCACTACAATGGCAGGTAGCAACAGACCTTGAGCAATCATGACATCAGAGATATCCGCCATGCCCAATGCCGCCGCACCGGCCGCGCCGAAAATAAACATCAAAGAGTTGCCGAGGAAAAACGCCACCATTGAAACCAGCACCGCCATTTTGGCATTGCGCCCGAAGCGTACAAAGTCGGCGGTGAGCGTTCCTGCGCTGACAAAAGAGCCCACCACCAGCGCCAAAGCCACGTTAAAATCTAACGGCTCAGCCGGAACCACAGATCTCAGCGCGTCTAATCCGCCCATGCCATGCACCGCGAGCCAGACTGAGTAGCCCCCTAAGCAAGCAATAGCAGGAACCGCAATCACCGAAAGCACCGTTAACGCTGAAATACCAAAGAACACCGTCACCGTCATCAGCAAGCCAGAGATCGCGATCAGCCAATTGATATCCAGCCCGGTGGCTTTTCCTACCGGAATGGCAAACATCGCCACGCCGACGCCAAACCACCCTACCTGCGTTCCGCCCAGCAGCAGTGATGGCAGCCAAGAGCCTTTAACACCAAAAGAGAATCGCGCAAGAAGATGTGTGGTGAGGCCCGTTTTAGCGCCGATGTAACCGAGAATAGAAGTGTAAATACCGAGGAGAAGATTACCGAGGAGTACTGCGAGGAAGAAATCATGATAACTAAGACCGGTTCCGAGAGCGCCTCCGGTCCACATACTGGCGGAAAAGAAGGTTAATCCCAGCATGACGAACGTCAATGCTAATACCCCTTTCCGCGCCGATTGCGGTACAGGCCCCTGACTATAGTTGTTATCTTGCGACACGACATTCCTCCTTTCGCTGTTTTCAGGCCAAAAAATCCGCCGCATTCTATTCCTCTGCCGACAAAAAGCAATCGTTTTCGTATGGGTAATAAGAATTTTATATATTTCTCATGATTGAGCCGCTCCGCTTTCAAGATTGCTTAAAAATAAAACAAAATAGCATTTCACTTTTTATAGCTCATCCATTATCAAACTGACACGTTTCAGCTAAAGTTGCGAAAAATCCACAACTTAACAAAATATCAATGAAATCAGACAACTACCACCTTAGAGGTATATAGGGGTCAAATTGATTTACATCAATAAGTACAAACTTCGGAGGATTATGGTAGGCGTAGGATTCTTTTCATATGCAGCAAATTTTGAGGCAAAAATGAGCAAAATTAGACTCGCCATTATCGGTAACGGGATGGTCGGCCATCGCTTCATCGAAGAACTATTAGAAAAGGCTGAACCGAATCAATTTGAGATTACCGTTTTCTGTGAAGAGCCTCGTGTCGCCTACGACCGAGTTCATCTCTCTTCCTACTTCTCACATCACACCGCTGAAGAACTGTCGCTCGTTCGCGAAGGCTTCTACCAAAAGCACAACGTCACCGTGCTAGTCGGTGAACGTGCGATTACGATCAATCGCAGCGAGAAAATTATCTATTCTAACTCTGGCCGTACTATCCAGTACGACAAGCTGATTATGGCAACCGGATCATACCCGTGGATCCCGCCAATTAAAGGCAGCGAAGGCCAGGATTGCTTTGTTTATCGTACTATCGAAGATCTTAACGCCATTGAAGCCTGTGCACGTCGTAGCAAACGTGGTGCCGTGGTAGGCGGCGGCCTTCTCGGCTTAGAAGCCGCTGGTGCGCTGAAAAACCTAGGCGTTGAAACTCACGTTATCGAATTTGCGCCTGTATTAATGGCTGAGCAGCTCGACCCGATGGGCGGCCAGCAACTGCGTGAAAAAATTGAGCGTATGGGCGTGCGCGTTCATACCAGCAAAAATACCCAAGAAATTATCCACTCCGGTAGCGAAGCGCGTAAAACCATGCGCTTTGCCGACGGCACCGAGCTTGAAATCGACTTCATCGTTTTCTCAACCGGTATCCGCCCGCAAGATAAGCTGGCGCACCAATGTGGATTAGCCACCGCTCGTCGCGGCGGGATCGTGATTAACGATCAGTGCCAAACCTCCGATCCTGACGTCTACGCTATCGGCGAATGCGCATCATGGAACGACCGTACTTTCGGCTTGGTTGCTCCTGGTTACAAGATGGCTCAGGTCACCGTTGACCACCTACTTGGCAACGAAAACGGCTTCCACGGCGCAGATATGAGCGCCAAGTTGAAACTGCTGGGCGTAGACGTCGGCGGTATCGGTGATGCACACGGCCGCACCGAAGGCGCTCGCAGCTACGTTTATCTCGATGAAAGCCAAGAAATCTACAAACGCATTATCGTCAGCGCTGACAACAAACGTCTGCTCGGCGCGGTGTTGGTAGGCGATACCAGCGATTATGGCAATCTGCTCCAGCTCACGCTCAACGATATTGAACTGCCAGAACACCCAGATAGCCTGATTCTGCCTGCGCACGCGGGCAAAGGTAAACCGGCTATCGGCGTGGAATCATTGCCGGAAACGGCGCAGATCTGCTCCTGCTTTGACGTCAGCAAAGGCGACATTATCAAAGCGGTAAACGCGGGCTGTCATACCGTTGCAGCGATTAAATCAGCCACGAAAGCCGGTACCGGCTGCGGCGGCTGTATTCCACTCGTGACTCAGGTGCTCAACGCCGAATTAGCGAAGCAAGGTATTGAAGTTAATAACCACCTATGCGAACACTTTGCCTATTCGCGCCAAGAGCTGTATCACCTCATCCGCGTAGAAGAGATTAAATCCTTCAACGAACTGCTGGAAAAATACGGCAAAGGCTACGGCTGCGAAGTGTGTAAACCAACGGTCGGTTCTCTGCTGGCTTCATGCTGGAACGACTACATTCTGCAACCGGAACTCACTCCGCTGCAGGACACCAATGACAACTTCCTTGCCAACATTCAGAAAGACGGCACCTACTCGGTGATCCCTCGTTCTGCTGGCGGTGAAATTACCCCAGAAGGCCTGCTGGCCATCGGCCAGATCGCACGCGAATACAATCTGTATACCAAAATCACCGGTTCACAGCGTATCGGTATGTTTGGCGCACAAAAAGACGATTTGCCCGCTATCTGGAGCAAACTGATTGAAGCTGGCTTTGAAACCGGTCACGCCTATGCCAAAGCACTGCGCATGGCAAAAACCTGCGTCGGCAGCACCTGGTGTCGTTACGGCGTAGGCGACAGCGTTGGCTTCGGCGTGGAATTGGAAAACCGCTATAAAGGTATTCGTACACCACACAAAATGAAATTCGGTGTCTCCGGCTGTACTCGTGAATGTTCAGAAGCACAGGGCAAAGACGTGGGTATTATCGCCACCGAAAATGGCTGGAACCTCTACGTATGTGGTAACGGCGGGATGAAACCGCGCCATGGTGATTTGTTAGCTGCCGATCTCGATCGCGAAACGCTGATCAAATACCTCGATCGCTTCATGATGTTCTACATCCGTACCGGCGATAAATTACAGCGTACGTCTGTTTGGTTAGAAAGCTTGGAAGGCGGTATCGACTACCTGCGTTCCGTCATCATCAACGATAAACTCGGGATGAATGCGTTGCTAGAGCAAGAAATTGCCCGCCTGCGCGAAAAAGTGATCTGCGAGTGGACTGAAACCGTAAACACCCCTGAGGCGCAGGTACGCTTCGCTCACTTCATCAACAGCGATCAACGTGACCCTAACGTTCAGATCGTGTCTGAACGTGCTCAGCATCGTCCTGCACGCCCAGATGAGCGTATTCCTGTCACCCTGATCGCAACCGAGGAGGCTAACGCATGAGCCAGTGGATTAATGTTTGCCCGTTAAACGATATTCTGCCCGGCACCGGCGTGTGCGCCTTGGTGGGCACTCATCAGGTGGCGGTGTTCCGTCCTTACCAAGATGAGCAGGTTTTTGCCATCTCCAATATCGATCCTTTTGCCGGTTCAAGCGTGCTATCTCGTGGCCTGATTGCTGAACATCAGGGCGAACTGTGGGTTGCTAGCCCGCTGAAAAAACAGCACTTCCGCTTGGTCGATGGGCTTTGTCTCGAAGATGAAGCCCATTCCGTGCCGCATTTTGCAACCCGTTTGGTAGATGGGTTTGTGCAGGTACGTTCGGCGGATTAATCATCGCAAAATCCCCCTCCTAACCTCCCCCTTCTCAGGGGGAGGGACAGACGGTGCCATACCGAAACATAAATAGTTATCCTCTCTTACACAGATGAGGACAGGTAAACGGTGCGCAACGCTTTCCTCTGCAAGGGGAACAATGAGGGGGACATTCAAGAATTCGTTTTTTAACCTTAAATCATGGAAGCCAGTATGTTTACCGACACCATCAATAAATGCGCAGCCAATGCGGCACGCATTGTTCGCCTGAACAAAGATAACCCGTTTGGATTTTGGATTAGCTCTGCGATGGCGGGGGCTTATGTTGGCCTCGGCATCATCCTGATCTTCACGCTCGGCAATATGGTTGAACCCGCACTGCGTCCTTTGCTTATGGGCGCAACGTTTGGTATCGCCTTAACGCTGGTGATCATTGCCGGTTCTGAGCTGTTTACCGGTCACACCATGTTCCTCACGCTGGGTGTTAAAGCAGGCACCATTAGCGGAGGTCAGTGGTTAGCCATTCTGCCGCAAACGTGGTTGGGCAATCTGATCGGTTCAATCTTCGTCGCCGTTTTATATTATTACGGTGGCGGAAATTTACTGCCAGTGGATAGCAGCTTAGTGCACACCGCCGCACTGGCGAAAACCACGGCGCCTGCTGCCGTGCTGTTTTTCAAAGGCGCGCTGTGTAACTGGCTGGTCTGTTTAGCGATTTGGATGGCGCTGCGCACTGAAGGTGCAGGCAAATTCTTGGCCATTTGGTGGTGCTTGCTCGCATTTATTGCCTCCGGTTACGAGCACTCGGTTGCCAACATGACCCTTTTTGCCCTATCTTGGCTCGGCAACCACAGCGAATCCTTTACCCTGAGCGGTATCGGTCATAATCTGCTGTGGGTAACTCTGGGTAATACCTTATCCGGTGCGGTCTTTATGGGCCTTGGCTACTGGTATGCAACGCCGCGCGCACAGCGTCCGGTAACGGAAGCCACTGCACAAAAAAATCAGACTGCTTAATGATTTTATGGCGCATCGCTCAGGCGGTGCGCTATTTTTTGCCGAAGCAAATTTCCGTAGTGAGGATTGTTGGATGGACTATTTACCGATTTTTTGTCAACTGCAGCAAAAAGCCTGCCTGCTGGTCGGCGGTGGCGAAGTCGCTGAACGCAAGGCACGACTGCTGATGGATGCAGGGGCAGATATCACGGTTAACGCCAAAGAGTTCACCCCACAATTTGACCTATGGGCACAAGATGGCAAGCTAAAACAGGCACATGGCGAATTTTCTCCCGCTTTGCTCGAAGGCGTTTGGCTGGTCATTGCTGCAACCGATGATGAGAGTGTTAACGATCTCGTCTACCAGCAAGCCAGCGAACGTCAGATCTTCTGCAACGTGGTTGATGCGCCTAAACGCGCCAGTTTTATCATGCCCTCTATTATCGACCGCTCCCCGCTGATGGTCGCGGTTTCTTCCGGCGGTAAATCGCCGGTGCTTGCTCGATTGCTACGTGAAAAGCTTGAAGCTATTTTGCCTCAGCACTTGGGTCAGTTGGCACGCCTTGCCGGTGACCTACGCCAGCAGGTGAAAGATAAATTCTCAACGATTACGCTACGTAGGCGTTTTTGGGAACGCCTGTTCGCCCACGATCGTCTCGCTCAGTCTTTAGCAAACCAAGACGCAGAGATGGTGGATAAGCATCTCACCGATCTATTTGAACAGCCATTGGAGCAGCGTGGCGAAGTGGTTCTGGTTGGCGCGGGGCCAGGAGATGCAGGACTACTGACGCTGAAAGGCTTGCAGCAGATCCAACAGGCTGACGTGGTGGTTTATGACCGTCTGGTCTCTGACGACATCATGAATTTAGTCCGCCGTGACGCTGAACGTATTTTCGTGGGCAAACGCGCAGGCTTCCACTGTGTACCTCAGGATGAAATCAACCAAATCCTGCTGCGCAACGCCCGCAATGGCAAACGCGTGGTGCGATTAAAAGGCGGCGATCCCTTTATTTTTGGGCGCGGAGGCGAAGAGCTGGAAGTGCTAGCAGATGACAGCATTGCCTTCTCCGTTGTCCCTGGGATTACGGCGGCGTCCGGCTGCTCAGCCTACAGCGGCATTCCACTCACCCACCGCGATTACGCTCAAAGCGTACGCTTGGTCACGGGTCATGCCAAAAAAGATACCTCGCTCGATTGGGCAAATTTAGCGGCTGAAAAACAAACCTTAGTGTTTTATATGGGGTTGAACCAAGCCGCTGAAATCCAGACACAGTTAATCAAGCACGGAATGAGTGAGTCCATGCCTATCGCCTTGGTGGAAAACGGTACGTCGGTGCAGCAAAAAGTAGTCACCGGAGAACTTGCTGCCTTAGGCGAACTGGCACAACAGGTCGAAAGCCCGAGCTTGATTATCGTTGGCGCCGTCGTTTCCCTGCGCGACAAACTGAATTGGTTCAGTGGGATAGCTAAACAATAAAGGCGTAAAGATTAGCGTCTAGAGCACCAGCAAAAACCAAACACAAGAAAGGCCTTGAGATGACTCATTTCAAGGCCTTTCTTGATACTTTAGACCAATACACTACAAAGCCGTATTAATTACTCTGCGGTAACAATCTCTCTTAACGATGATCATAAATAGTTGTAGATGTATTATTTTTGTATGTCGTATTATATTTATACGGATAATAATCACCATTTTAATAACAGTTTAATTTTTCTTAAATAAGCTTTCATTACTTATAGGGTAATTAAATAGCCAATTAACTTGTCAGTATATTTTTTATAATTTATAGTGCAGCCGTTCTATTTTACAACCTAGTTTATATTTATTATTTTCATCCAAATGGAATATATTTAAAAGCTATCAATACGCATTTAAGATAAGGAATATCTAATGAACAAACTGATTAAAATTGCCATTGTCGCCGCAGTTCTTTCAACACTGACCGCATGCAGCGGACACATTGATAACAAAGCAAAAAACTGTAGCTATGACTATTGGTTCACCCCTGCCCTTTCTATTTCTAAAATGATCGGCGGCTGTGGCCCAGTGGAAAAACAACCATAGAATTATTCGGTTGAATGAACAAATCAGAAATTAACCTATTTATGCTTGCCAGTTTATTACTGATGAGCATAAATAATATTAAGCTACGCCGCCTATCGTTATAGTTTATTTCCTTTCTTATTTAGTCCGAACAAACAAGAATAACTTTCTTAATATTATAAATTCACATTTCAATAAATAGAGAACTCATGGGATTATTGGAAATAAAAAACCCGCTATCGATAAGCGGGTTTATGTATTATAGCTTAGCTGTCACACCTTACGGCTGAGCGACAAAACCAATAGCATCGTAGACTTTTTTCACCGTTTCTTGTGCACGCGCGCGTGCTTTCTGAGCTCCATCACGCATGACCTGCTGCAAGAAAGCCTCATCATTACGGAAACGGTTATAACGCTCCTGTAGCTCTGTCAGCATTCCAGAAACTGCGTCGGCAACGGCACCTTTTAAATGGCCGTACATCTTGCCTTCAAACTCTTGTTCCAATTCTGGGATAGTTTTACCCGTGACGCCAGACAGGATATCAAGCAGGTTAGAAACACCGGCTTTGTTCACGACGTCATAACGCACTACTGCTGGCTCATCAGAATCGGTTACCGCACGTTTGATCTTCTTAATAACAGACTTAGGATCTTCCAGTAAACCGATGACGTTATTACGGTTATCATCCGATTTGGACATCTTTTTGGTCGGTTCTAACAGAGACATCACGCGTGCACCGGATTTAGGAATAAACGGCTCTGGCACTTTAAAGATATCACCATAAAGTGCGTTGAAGCGTGCTGCTACATCACGGCTCAGTTCCAGATGCTGCTTCTGATCTTCACCCACCGGTACCTGAGTCGTTTGGTACAGCAAGATATCCGCCGCCATCAGTACAGGATAATCGAACAATCCCGCATTGATATTTTCAGCATAGCGCGCCGATTTATCTTTGAACTGGGTCATGCGGCTCAGTTCACCAAAGTAGGTGTAGCAGTTAAGCACCCAACCGAGCTGAGTATGTTCAGGAACATGAGACTGAACAAAGATGGTGCTTTTCTCTGGATCGATACCGCAGGCCAGATACAATGCCAGCGTATCCAAGGTCGCTTTACGCAGCTGCTGAGCATCTTGACGCACGGTAATCGCGTGCTGATCGACGATGCAATAAATGCAGTCGTATTCATCCTGCATCTGCACCCACTGGCGCAGAGCACCCATGTAGTTACCAATGGTCAGTTCACCAGATGGCTGTGCGCCACTGAAAACGATGGGCTTACTCATGTCACAGTTCCTATACGTCTTAGCTTAAAGGGGGCAGCCCGATCAGGGGCAACAAGTCAGAAAATTGGTTTAGCACACAGCTTGGCTCACTTCGTTCGATGGGCTCACCGTAGTTATAGCCATAGGTCATCCCTACCGATGGACACCCAGCAGCATGCGCAGCCTGAATGTCGTTACGAGAATCACCGACAAACAGCAATTCACTTGCCAGTACACCAGTTTTAGCCAGTACCAGATATAACGGGGCGGGATGAGGTTTTTTCTTCACCACGTCATCACCACCCACGATATGAGTGAAATAACCATCGATGCCGAGGGAGATCAGCAATGGTCGAACAAACGGCGTAGGCTTATTGGTAATCAGTGCGAGTAAATAGCCATGACGAGATAACGAAGCGAGCGTTTGTGCCACTTCATGGTAAAGCTGACTGCCGGTTTCAACCGTGCTGACATAATAAAAATCAAATGCAGCTCGGGTTCGCTGACACAGTGCATCGGTCGGCTCTTGATCCGCCCAAACTAAGGCGCGATTCACCAGCATATCTGCGCCGTTTCCGATCCAGTTCTTTACACGCTCCAATCCTGGAATAGGCAGCCCTAATTCCTTCATGGCTTTGTCCATCGCAGCCGCTAGGCCCGAAGCACTATCCACCAGCGTGCCATCCAAATCGAAAGCAATCGCCTGAATGCCTTCAAAACGTTTGGTTATGAACTGGGTAGAGCCGGAGCTACTCATTACACGCCTTGGCGATTTCACCACGCATCTGAGTGATAATCTGTTCGTAGTCAGGATGGCCAAAGATCGCGGAGCCAGCAACAAACATATCTGCACCAGCGGCAGCAATGGCACCAATATTATCGACCTTCACGCCGCCATCGACTTCTAAACGAATATCGCGGCCGCTGGCATCGATAAGCTTACGTACCTGACGCAGTTTATCCAACGTCGCAGGGATAAACGACTGACCGCCGAAGCCGGGGTTTACCGACATCAGCAGGATCACATCCACTTTATCCATTACGTATTCAAGATAGCTCAGCGATGTCGCAGGGTTAAATACCAAACCAGCTTTGCAGCCCAAGGATTTAATCAGCTGTAATGAACGATCAACGTGCTCAGAGGCTTCAGGATGGAAAGAGATAATGCTAGCGCCTGCCTCAGCAAAGTCAGGAATGATGCGGTCGACGGGCTTCACCATCAAGTGCACATCAATAGGCGCAGTAATACCGTAGTCACGCAGTGCCTTACACACCATCGGGCCGATGGTTAAATTCGGGACATAATGATTATCCATTACGTCAAAATGAACAACGTCAGCGCCTGACGCCAAAACTTTGGCAGTATCTTCCCCTAAACGGGCAAAGTCTGCAGACAAAATCGACGGGGCAATTAAATACTGTTTCATCCGTTTCTCCATGTGCTCGGTTCAGACACTGTGCAAATTTCAGGAATACAGCGCCAGCAATTCGTCTACTTTATTACGTCCACCGACTTTGCTGCTAATCGTTCGACGCGCGCTTACAACAAACAGATCGGCCTGTGCATACCAGAGACGTGTCAGCTCGGTATCATGATTGGAGATCAGCACCGGGATCTTATGCTGCAACGATAAATTTGATGCCACTTCAGCGAGCTTTAATTGATCTGTCATGCTGAAACTGTTGGTGTGATAAGCCGTAAAGTTCGCGGTTGCAGACAGTGGCGCATAAGGCGGATCGCAATACACCACCGTTCCATCCACCGCTTGGCTCATCGACTGCGTGTAGTGTTCGCAGACAAAAGTCGCTTTCTGCGCTTTCTGCGCAAACCAATACAATTCAGCTTCAGGGAAATAGGGTTTCTTGTAGCGACCAAACGGTACATTGAATTCACCACGAGAGTTATAGCGGCATAATCCGTTATAACAATGACGGTTCAAGTACAGGAACAACACCGCTCTACGGTATGGGTCTTGGCTATGATTAAACTCAGACCGCAGGGCATAAAACATCTCAGATTGATTAAACTCTCCGCTAAACATCACCTTAGCGTCACGTACGAAGTTATCAGGCTGAGTTTTAACGATGTTGTACAGACTGATCAGGTCAGCGTTAATATCCGCTAACAGGTATTCTTCATAATCCGTATTCAAAAATACGGAACCGGCCCCAACAAAGGGCTCGATCAACCGCTTTCCGGCAGGCAAATATCGACGAATTTCGTCTACCAGTGGATACTTTCCACCAGCCCATTTTAAAAAAGCGCGGTTTTTCTTCATGCCGTCAGTAAGCTACTTTTACAATTCAAATCGGCGGATCAAACACTGTTCTAGACAGCACATCAGCGCGCATTTATACCGTTCTTATTCGCAGCTGCGATGGCCAAAATGGCCTCGCAGCTGTAATAACTGAGGTATACCACTGTTTATTTTTTAACGTCTTTTTGTACCTGACTCATCGGACGTACCCAAGGGTTCTTCGCCTGAACATCAGCAGGCAGCGTAGACACCGCCCGTTTTGCTTCAGCTGAACTTGAGTAACTTCCGCTCACCAGTACATACCAAGGCTTGCCGTTACGGGTGGTTTCATAAACCCAATAATGAGCCAAATTCTGTTTTTTCGCATAGGCGTTCAGAGAGTCTGAACGCGATGCGCTGCTCAGCTGTAACGTATAGTGATTAGAAGGCGCACCTTTCAATGACGTATTCGCACCGCTAACAGCAGAACTCACCGCGTGCGTCGCCGGTTTAGTTGCCGTCGTCACTGGCGTCTTGGTGTTCGTTGGTTTCGCAACGTTTGCCGTATGAGCAGGCGTTTTGCTAACCGTTGTTTTACCAGAATGCGGCTTGGCTGCATTACTGTTCGCCGTAGATGCTGGCTTGGTCTGGATCGGGCGAATATTTTGCGCGGTTCCGCCGTTGGTAACAGGCTTAGAAACAGCAGCACCCGAGCCCAACGTAGCCGGAGCCGTTGGCAATGTTGAAGCATTAGCTCCACCATCAACACCTTGTACCGCAGAGTCAACCTGACCTTGCTGTTGAGTCAGTGCATCCGACATATTGTTGCCCGCGAGATCGATACGCTGTTGCCCTTGCTCACCTTGAACAGGTGCGGCCTGAGTTGGCGTATTGGAAATCGGCGGAACTGAAACATCTTGCGGCTGCGCAGCGGGCGCGTTACCAGCGTCAGCGGAATGGTCAATCATACCTGAGTTGTTAACACCGCTACCATCGTGGGCATCAGTGGTATTACTCGCAGTATTATTGGATAAGGTAGAAGATCCCGACAGGCTGATATCTTTGGTTGCGCCATTGTTAGCCTGCTGACCTGCATCACCTTTCGAGGGTGATTTCAACGCTGAACCAATGCCGATGATCAACACCAACAGCACTAAAATACCGATCCCCATCATCATATGCTGACGAGATACCGCTAATTTTGGCGCTGAAGGACGAGCCTTGCGTGTGCGAGTCGGACGACGATCGCTTGCGTCAGGCTTTAGATCTTCATCAGGTTTGAACTCTTCTTCTTCCATATCCACCCTCCAGTCAGAGGCAAAACCGGTGGGGCGTTTTGATTCTCACCGGTCAATTCAATATTCAATGATTCAACAACATCATCAACCGCGGCAATCCGCAATCGCAGCCAAGACAATCTCATGGGCTACGCCTGAACGTACTTCTGACTGACCAATCGCTGTTGGCAGCACCAGACGCAGTTCACCCGCCAGCACCTTCTTATCACGCATCATGTGTGGTAAATAAGATTCTGGAGTCATACTTTTTGGCCCGGTAACCGGCAGCCCCGCACGCGCTATTAGCGTTCTTACGCGAGCGACATCCGCTTCACTGAATTGGCCCAGACGACGCGCAGTTTCAGCGGCCATCATCATACCCGCCGCAACAGCTTCACCGTGTAACCAATTACCGTAGCCCATTTCTGCTTCAATCGCATGACCATATGTATGGCCAAGATTCAGCAATGCACGAACACCCTGCTCTTTCTCATCCGCAGCAACAACTTCGGCTTTTAGCTCACAGCAGCGACGAATGCAGTACGCCATTGCTTTATTATCAAGTGCCAACAGCTCATCCAGATGCTCTTCTAGCCATACGAAGAATTCACCATCAAGAATGATGCCGTACTTGATAACCTCAGCTAAGCCTGAAGCAAGTTCGCGCGCTGGCAGCGTTTTCAAACAGTCGATATCCACCACGACAGACGCGGGCTGGTAAAAGGCCCCGATCATGTTCTTACCCAGTGGATGGTTAACGGCTGTTTTTCCGCCAACGGAAGAGTCTACCTGAGACAACAATGTTGTTGGCACCTGAATAAAACGCACTCCGCGCTGATAGCACGCAGCCGCAAAACCGGTTAGATCGCCAATAACACCGCCGCCCAAAGCGATAAGCGTGGTATCACGCCCGTGGGGCTTTTGCAGCAATGCAGTAAATACTTGCTCCATCACAGACAACGTTTTGTATTGCTCGCCGTCCGGCAAGATCACCTGATCTACCCGAACACCGGTCTGCTCAAGCGCATGTTTGACACGTTCAAGATATATCGGCGCCAATGTTTCGTTGGTCACTAACATAGCCTGATCGCCTGCCTTTAGAGGCAGAAATGAAGCAGGCTCCTCAAACAAACCAGAGGCTATCGTTATCGGGTAGCTACGCTCCCCAAGAGTGACGGTAATCCTTTCCATGGTGTGCTCAGAACCTTTTTCAGATTAAGAATTCAGTATATAGCCAAATTAGCTGGGGCAGTTGACAGCCAGCAAGTGAACGAACCCCGACCAACCTACACCAGTAAGTTATTCCGGCGAACGCACACAGCTAACGTCGCGGCAACCCAAGTAACAAGGGTATAATTAGTTGCTTTCCAGCATATGAATAATCTGGTTAGCAACAACTTTAGCACTTTGATCATCCGTACGGATGGTCACATCAGCAATTTCTTCGTACAGCGGATTGCGTTCTTTTGCCAAGTCTTCCAGCACTTCACGCGGTGTATCTACCTGCAACAACGGACGTTTTTTATCACGCTGCGTACGAGCCAATTGCTTCTCGATAGTGGTTTCAAGATAAACAACCACGCCGCGAGCTGACAAGCGGTTACGGGTCTCGCGAGATTTCACGGAACCACCACCAGTTGCCAGAACAATGCCTTGTTTTTCAGTCAGTTCATTGATGACTTTTTCTTCACGATCGCGGAATCCTTCTTCACCTTCCACGTCGAATACCCAGCTAACATCAGCGCCGGTGCGTCGCTCAATTTCTTGATCGGAATCGAAGAACTCCATATTCAGTTGCTGAGCTAACTGACGACCAATAGTACTTTTGCCGGCACCCATAGGCCCAACCAGAAAGATATTGCGTTTCTCTGCCATGTTTTTCGGTACTACTAAGACAATTCGTTAATGATAACCCGCCCCGCCAATCAAATTAGCGACGGGACCTAAACTGAAACCTCATGAGCGATAGTGTGAGATCAGACGAAAAATTATCTCAACACTCTAGGTAGTTTGGCAACCGAATAAATCACAGCGCACGCCAAAGGTTACTTCACGGCGATAACGCTTTGGCCGGGGTACGGAAAAGCTCGGTGCTTAATTCGCTACCCTTGTAAGCTAAATCAAGCGCAGCGTCAAACGCGGAAACCATTCATGTGATAAAAATTTTTACCTTTTGAGCAAAAAAAGTATTGAATGCTTATTTCCTGAGTAATGCAGTGGGCATTTCCGTTTTTACTAATCTTGGCGTGATAAAAATCACCAGTTCGCGCCGTTTTGCCTCTTCCGTTGAGTCGCGAAACAGTGCACCAAGCAAGGGAACATCGCCCAATTTCGGCACCTGTGTTTTTCCATGCACAGCTTGCCGTTGAAAAATCCCGCCTAGGATAACAGTTTCACCATCATTCAGGGTGACCTGTGTTTTGATCTCCTGCTTATCGATGGCCAAAGCCTCACCGTCACCCTGCTTAATACTCCTGCCTGGCATATTTTGCGTAATCTGCAACATCAGCGTGATTTTGCCATTACGCATCACCCGAGGCGTGACCTCCATTCCCAGCACCGCCTCTTTAAACTCTATCGAGGTCGATCCACTGGCACCGCTAGAAACCTCATAAGGAATTTCAGTTCCCTGCTTAATACTTGCCGTTTGTAGATTGGTCGCCATCAGATGAGGACTGGCAATAATTTCCACGTTATCTTCTTGTTCCAGAGCCGAAAGCTCCAGCTCTAATAAGCGACCACCGATACGCGCAACTTGAAAACCTGCATTAAATGCACGCCCTTCCACCGGCAATCCCATGTTGAATTGGTTCAGCCGAAAGCCGCTTGAGTCAGACGCTGCGCCATCATCAGACTCCGAGGTCCCCCAACGTATCCCTAGCTCATTCAGGCTTTCACGATTGATTGTCACAATATGGGCAGTTAACTGCACCTGTGAGACGGGTTGATCGAGTTCCTCAATCCAAGCCTGAGCCGCTCGGGTGTTTTCAGGAAAATCCCGCACCAAAATCGTATTAGTCCGTGGGTCGGCACTAATACTGCCTTGCGCGCTTAACAACCCACTTTTTTGCTGCGTCAGGCTTTTGACCACGGCGTCCACATCCGCCTGCTGCAATGCAATGGAGACGGACGTTTTCTCCTGATCTTTCTCTTGCTGCTGTTTTTTATGCGCCAACTCTTGCTGTCTATCGACGGCCTCGGCTGTCTGCACAAAGAGAATATTGCCTGTTTGTTCAATTGATAACTGATTCATACGTGCTATTGCTTGTAATGCCCGCGGCCAAGGCACATCAACCAATTTCACTGAGGTATTCCCTTTAACCTCTTCGCTCACGATTAAATTAAGGTGACGATTATCCGCTAGCGCCTGCAGCACATTAACCAAAGGCGCGTCAAAGAAGGCTAGGGTTATCCGCGCACTATCACGCGACAGCGCGGCGAGTGCCGAAAACGAGCTAAGCCAGAGCAAACAACCATACCAAAATTCCTTTTTGACCTTTTTCATTCCATGGACTCCCTTTCAGCGCTTATCTTCGGACAACTAAACGGATAAACAGCAGGCTTTTCGAACACTGAAAATTCATTGTTTTTTGATATATCTTCCGCATCACTACGCGGCGAGAACAACGGCACAGCAACCATTGCGTCTCCGTTCGTTAACGCCACCCACACTCGCCAACAACGGCCATCACCAATCACGCCCAAAACCTGCCCCGTATCTGGCTCAACGGATATTGATGGCGGTATCAAAGGATGAAAAGGATCTCTATCCGCCTGAGAGGTGCTGATCGACATCACACCGAGGCATACAAGCACAGGAACTTGCCAGCCATGACAAAAGAGCGCTGCCTTCATATTCCATCCCCCGCGAGCGCTAGCTGTCCTGAGATCGTTTCCGATTCCGACTCAAGTTCTAGCTGTGTGATTAGCCGAGCACAGCCAGCCAGTTCATTCAGTAATTGCACAAGCTGAGGAAAACTTAGCGAGCCTTTCACGCCCCAACCTGTGCCTTTTTCACCGCCAGCACGCGGATCTTTCTGCCAAGTCATCTGCTGAGCAAAACGTTCACTAACGGGTAAATCAGCACACTGCGCCACTAACGGTCTTATCGATATGGCGCTAATAGAAAGCTGCAACAGCAAGGCCTGCTGGTTTAAAACATGAGTACTCAATCGCTCCCACGCGGCTTGTGCATCTTGTTGACGCTGCCAAGAAGGTGATTCAGCCCGATGAGACAATGCGGCCACGCCAAGTCCACCTAACGCGCCGCAAAATAGAAAGATGGCGCAGATAACTGCATAAAAATGGTGTGGGCTTAACTCGCATAACCAGCCAATCATGCGATCGGCAACGCTATTCATGCTGGCCACCTTCAAGCAAAAATTTTTGCAGCCCTGATTCAGCCACGCTCATTTTCATAAGTTGTAACTCGGGTAAAGCGGCGCTTTGATTGAGGTGTTGTGTGAAAGCAGAAATGACGACCGGCGTTGATGTCATCCCCTCAACTTCTAAGTGATGTGAGCGCCATGAAAAACGGGTCAACCACACCTGCGCAGGAATATGACGTTGTAGCGCTAAAATAAAGGTCAGGATCTGCAGATTGGTTTTACGGTTGCGATCATATTGTTGATTCTGGCGCAGCTGATTTTTAGCCTGTAGTGTCCACGCGGCGAGTTGCCCCTGTTGATGCTTTAGTTGCTGGCTTTGGCGTTGCGACACGGCGGTTGCAGCCTCCCAGCATTGAACTCGACGATGCACTTGATAAGCGGAATAACTGGCTATCAATATCAGTAGAACCACCACGGCAACCAAACACAGCATACAAAGCCGTAGTCGCTGAGCACGCAAAGTCGAAAACCAAGGACAAAGGTTTATCTGCTCCATGAGGTTCTCTCCTCACACAGCGCCAGCCCGACGGCCAAAGCAAACAACTCCGGCTGCGAAGGTAAAGGTGGTTGTAGATAGGTCAGAGCACGAAATGGCGACCAGCCTGAGGCGTTGTCAGCGGCACAGGTTAGTGTCTCAGTGCCGCCAATCCCTTGGAGTGCGGCGTTCGAAACGGCTCGCTCGATGAGTTCAGGCATCGATTCATGGTTCTGACGCGCGATAAACCCAAACGCCAGCGGCTGAGAGAAAGGTGCTGCCCACGTCAGCACATGCTCTCCAACATGCAGTAATAATGCGGTTGGCGACTGCCCGCTAAGGGCTGCCGCTCGCCGTAATGCACAAGGGGTGATATCCGCAACGCTCGGCGTCAGACCGGCAGCAATCAATGGTGTTTGCCAATCGCGCATATCTTGCTGGCGCACAGCGGTCATTAGCCAGGCTTTCGGTTGAGAAGGCAAGCGAGTGTAGTCACAAACAAACTCCGAGCGAGGCAGCATAAGGCTGCGCTCTGCGGCTAAATCGAGAATGTTGCGCTGTAAATTAACCGGCAAATTCATCTCTGGCGTCGAAATGCTTTGCTGCATAATAATTTCCGGCGATAGGCCGATACGTACCGAGGTTTTGCCTGGAAGCTGGCGACGTAAGTCAGAAAGTCGATTATTCAGCCATTCCGATTGGCATAATCGTCCACTTTCGACCACATTTATGTGTGATGAAAACTGCCACCAACGCCTGAGCTGCCAGCCTTTACGCTGATAACTGACTGCCACGGCACAAAATGTCCGAGGCTGAATATCTATCCCTAACTGCCAAGTCCGTGCGAACATATGCAGCGATCTCCGTATCGTCAATGAAAGAAAAGAACGTATCCTCCGTGCTAGGTTGCCTTTATACTACTGCGCGTTTGTTTATAAACTGCCCAATTGACAAGTGATGGGAAATTCTAGGTGAAGTTCGTAAAGTATCTAATCATTCTTGCAGTCTGTTGCATTCTGCTGGGAGCGGCCGCAGTATTTGGTCTGTACAAATACGTTGAGCCACAGCTGCCCGATGTCGCGACGCTTAAAGACGTCCGTCTGCAAACACCGATGCAAGTCTATAGCGCCGATGGGTATCTCATCGCGCAATACGGTGAAAAACGCCGTGTACCTCTGCCGCTGAAACAAGTTCCGCCGCAGATGGTAAATGCCTTTATCGCGACTGAGGACAGTCGCTTCTTCGAACATCATGGTGTTGACCCGGTGGGGATTTTCCGCGCCGCTTCCGTGGCGTTATTCACCGGTCATGCCTCGCAAGGTGCGAGTACCATCACCCAACAGCTGGCGAGAAACTTCTTCCTGAGTCCAGAACGTACGCTGATGCGTAAGATCAAAGAGGCCTTCCTCGCGATCCGCATTGAGCAACTGCTGACTAAAGATGAAATTCTCGACCTGTATCTCAATAAAATTTATCTGGGTTATCGTGCCTACGGCGTTGGCGCCGCTGCACAGGTCTATTTTGGCAAAACCGTCGATCAGTTGACGCTGAGCGAAATTGCCATGATTGCCGGTCTGCCAAAAGCACCGTCAACGTTTAACCCGCTGTATTCTCACGATCGCGCTCTCGCCCGCCGTAACGTGGTGCTGAGCCGTATGCTGGATGAGAAATACATCACCCGCGCTGAATATGACCAAGCACGTAGCGAGCCGTTAGAAGCGCGCTACCACGGGCCAGAAATCGACTTCTCTGCACCTTACCTATCTGAAATGGTGCGTCAGGAGATGCTGAAACAGTACGGTGAAAATGCCTATACCGATGGCTATAAGGTTTACACCACCGTCACCAAGCGCCTGCAGTTAGCCGCTCAAAGCGCATTGCGTAACAACGTTATCGCCTATGACATGCGCCACGGCTACCGTGGGCCGTCTAATGTGCTGTGGAAAGTAGGTCAGCCAACATGGTCGCGTGAGCAAATCATGAACTCGCTAAAAACATTGCCAACCTATGGGCCATTGCTGCCTGCGGTTGTCACTGAATCCAGCGCAGATGAAGCCACTGTCATGCTAGCCAACGGCGATAATGTCACGCTGCCAATGGCGACAGTTCGCTGGGCACGTCCGTTCAAAACCGATCGCGTCCAAGGCCCTACGCCGCGTCGCGTCAACGATGTTATTCAGCCGGGCCAGCAAATTTGGGTTCGTCAGGATGAAGAGCAGAAATGGTGGTTGGCTCAGGTTCCAGATGTGAACTCGGCGCTGGTTTCCCTTAACCCGCAAGACGGTGCTGTCAAAGCACTGGTGGGTGGTTTTGACTTCAACCAAAGTAAATTTAACCGCGTTACTCAGGCTCTGCGCCAAGCAGGCTCTAACATCAAACCGTTCTTATATACAGCGGCGATGGACAAAGGCTTAACGCTGGCATCGATTCTGAACGACTTGCCGATTTCTCGCTGGGATGCGGGAGCTGGCACCGATTGGCGTCCTAAGAACTCGCCGCCAACGTATGCAGGCCCAATTCGCCTGCGTCAGGGCTTAGGTGAATCGAAGAACGTGGTGATGGTGCGTGCGATGCGTGCGATGGGAGTTGATTACGCAGCGGAATATCTGCAGCGCTTCGGCTTCCCTGCGCAAAATATCGTGCACACCGAATCCTTAGCGTTAGGTTCTGCGTCGTTTACTCCAATGCAGTTGGTTCGCGGCTATGCGGTATTTGCTAACGGCGGTTACTTAGTTGACCCTTACTTCATCACCAAAATTATCGACGGTGAAGATAAAGTGGTCTTCGAAGCTAAACCGAAGGTTGTTTGCGAAAGCTGTAATCTGCCAGTGATCTATGGGCAAACGCCAAAATCCGTTGCGCTTACCGATGATAGCGTCGAAAACGTCGCCGTATCTCAGGATAGCAACGCTAACGCAGCGGTGCCGATGCCTCAGCTTGAGCAAGTTACACCAGCTCAGATGAATCAGGATTCGGATCAACAATATGCGCCGCATGTGATCAACACGCCGCTGGCGTTCCTGATGCATGACGCGCTCAACAGTAACATCTGGGGTGAACCCGGTGGCGGCTGGATGGGTACCGGCTGGCGTGCAGGGCGTGATTTGAAACGTCATGATATCGGCGGTAAAACCGGCACGACCAACAGTTCAAAAGATGCATGGTTCTCTGGCTATGGTCCAGATATCGTGACCAGCGTTTGGATTGGTTTTGACGATCATCGCCGCGATTTAGGCCGCACCACCGCTTCTGGCGCGATTAAAGATCAAATCTCCGGCGGCGAAGGCGGTGCGAAAAGCGCTCAGCCAGCGTGGGATGACTTTATGAAAGCCGCCTTAGAAGGCGTTCCTGAGCAGAAAATGGCACCACCACCGGGTATTGTTAGCGTAACTATCGACAAATACACCGGCAAACTCTCAGGCGGAGGCGCTGGCAGCAAGTCTGAATACTTCATTGATGGCACTCAGCCAACGGAGTACTCGGTACATGAAGCGGGTACCACGGTGACCGACAGCGGTGGCGAAAGCCACGAACTGTTCTAGTGCAGAACCACTGATACGTTAAAGGGGCCAATTGGCCCCTTTTTTATATTCAGCGTTTGCATTAATCAGCTAACGTTAACGGCTCGTGCAGCCAAAAGCTCTCGCACTAAGAACAATGCACTTACGCTGCGAGCTTCGCGGAAATCAGGATCGTCAAGCAGCTCCATCATGCGCGCTATCGGCCAGCGTACAACCGGCATCTGTTCGGGCTCATCCCCTTCCAAACGCTCAGGGAAGAGGTCTTCCGCTAAAACAATATTCATCCGGCTGGAAAAATAGGAGGGCGCCATCGTCAGTTTATGCAAAAAAGTAAACTGCTCGGCACCAAAACCCGCCTCTTCCATTAACTCTCGGTTTGCCGCCTGAAAAATGTCTTCTCCAGGATCAATCAGTCCTTTAGGAAAACCAAGCTCATAGCTCTCAATCCCGACAGCATATTCGCGGATCAGCAGCAGATCGTCGCCGAGAATAGGCACAATCATCACTGCTTCGCGTTCTGAGGGACGCATACGCTCATACACACGGCGCACACCATTGCTAAACTCTAAGTCCACCGACTCCACATTAAACAGGCGTGAGCGTGCAATGGTTTCCACGCTGAGAATTTTTGGCTTTTGTGGGAGTTTTTCCATGATGGCCCCGAATTAATGGTTTCCCGTCGATTATCGTAATACTGCAATATCCAAATCATGGGAATGGCGACTGACAGGCGACATATTTTGATTCGATATTTTCGTTTATAGATGCAGATCACAGTATTTAGTTACTCTGCATTGTGCGCAGAAGGTGTGAGATTCGCAACAATTGTTGAGTATATTTTGCAGTCTTGTTTCCAGCCAGCCTGAGCCAAAAAATTCCACTCAATATGCCGCTATTACTTGCCACACATGAGAAAAATCGGATAATGCCGATATAATCAGCAGACTCCGGCTGCTAACCTTTTTACTTGAATATGCGACAATCTTTGCAAAACTATAAATAAAATCATTTCATAACATATATTTATATTCGCTTTATAATTCATCCGTATAATGTCCTTTTGGACAAGGTGGAAAGGTGATGATTACCAAACGGGGTCGGCATGAGCGCACCAGTTATCGCATCAATCCTACTGATCCTTTGCCTGCTGATTGCCGGATGTGCCTATTGGTCTAAGATGAAAAAATCTGCCTTATTAACAACATCTTTCCCATTTCTTAAAACTAAACTGCGCAAACTGCAAAAAGATGAACTTCAGGCCATTGAGCAATATCTCAATAAGCTAGAGTCTCCTTCAGGTTCTTCTCATGCACCCATGCCCGTAGCTCAACATCGCCTGATGCCTCAGGGGGATCGCGTTTACCCGCTTGTCCACGCGATAACCCGCTACGAACTCACTACCGACGATCCCAATAAAAGACGCTATTACCTTGATAATATTGAGGTTCACCTGCCTGTTTTTTGGGAACAATATATCGCCGACGATAACCAGCTTGAGGTGATCAAAACTCATAGCATTCCTTTGGTTATCTCCATCAACGGTCACTCGTTGGTTGACGCTGCACAAGAGGATTTACTTCCTCCTCCCGATAGCACCAGCAGCGCTTCAATTCGTCAGACCGAAAGTGAAAAAGTCGAGCTGCAAGGCGTTCGCAAAGAAACCCAGTTGGAGTATCAGCTCAGCCAGCAAGGCGGCATCCGCGAATCTATCGTGATCGTGGTGGCATTACTGATGTTGTATGCCAGCCTAATGAGCCCTAATGCTTTAATGCCGTGGCTGCTGACCGTCGCTACGGGGCTGATTGCATGGGGTATTTGGCGCTTGTACAGTCGCCCTTCTGAACGCGACCTGAAAGAAATCCACTGCATCCGCGGGATCCCCAAGCGCTGGGGGTTATTTGGCGAGTCTAACGTTGGGCAAATCAACAACGTCTCGTTAGGCACCTTAGATCTCATCTACCCAGCACATTGGCAGAACTATATTCAAAAAGATCTCGGGCATAAAACCGATATCGAGATGTATCTCAGTCGACACGTGGTGCGTCAGGGCCGCTTCCTCTCGCTGCACGATGAGGTAAAAAACTTTCCCCTGCAGCGCTGGGGACGCAATATCGTGCTGCTAGGCGGAGCGCTTCTTACGCTCACGTTGCTGCTCACAACTCAGCCTCTCAGCATCCCGTTCAAACTCAGCTCGGCATGGCTACATGGAACACACAGTGTTGATGTGAATAGCGTGAAATCGCTGGCTGCGCTGCCGCTGCACGTTGGGGATACTTTAAACATTCAAGGTACCGGCATGTGCCGTGTTCCTGCTTCTTATCAAGACGGCGTACGTTATCCCTTTATGCCTTTCGATTGCTCGGCGATTTATTGGAGCAATGCGACCCCGATGTCTGCACCCGCGTCTGATATCGTTGATAACGCAGCGGCATTGCTTGCAACGGTGAACCGCCAGTTGAACGCGAACAATGAAGACCAGAAAGTTAACCCTGGACTGGCTAGCGCCATTCAAAAATCCGGCATGATCTTGCTGGATGATTTTGCCGACATTGTTCTGCGTACCGAAGATCTCTGTGCGCAGCAGTCAGAATGCACAAGGCTAAAAAATTCGCTGGTGAATCTTGGCAACAGCAAGTCATGGAACGCTCTGCTGAAAAAGGCGCAAAACGGAGGGTTGGACGGTGTGAACGTGCTGCTACGTCCAGCAAGTGCCCAGCTATTATCAAACATCGTCAATAGCGCCGTCTCTTCGTTCTATTATCGCGAAACACATCAGGCCGCACAGTCACTCACCGCAACGCCGCCGGGCGGATTTTTGATTATTAGCGATGAAGGTAAGCAGTTGGTTAATCATCCACAGCCTGCCATTTCACTCTACGATTACACGGCTATCGATCAGTGGCGTGAGCTGGAATCACTTTCACAACAGCTGCTGATGACACCATTTAAAGCCAGCGGCGTGATCACCGAGCTCAGCACCGATGCCAACGGTACTCGGCATATTATGTTGCATAGCGAACCCGATGGTCTAACGCTGTGGCGATACATCTTAACCTGCGCGCTGCTGCTCGCAGTGACACTGATTATTATCGTTAACGCACTGATGTTTATGTTCAGAATACAAAAATCGATGAATCGTATTCCTGAAATACAGCGCTACTACGACCAGTGCATTAACCACAGCATCATGCCTTTTGATACCGCCCCGCGACGTTAATTTCATCGGCTGGCATGACAAGCCAATAGAGTAAAAATATAATTCCTTAAGGCCAGCATCCGCTGGCCTTTTCGCCTATCTAGCAGGAGCCTGTATGTCCCCTACCCTGAACCATCAGCCTAATTTTAATTGGCAAGAAATCGAAACCGTATTGCTAGATATGGATGGAACATTGCTCGATCTGGAGTTTGACAGCTATTTTTGGCTTAATCTGGTGCCGCAGACCCTGAGCGAGCGCCGCGGCATTACGCTCGATGAAGCCAAAAAACTCATCCGCCATGAATATAACGCGGTGCAACATACGCTCAATTGGTACTGTTTTGACTATTGGAGCGATCGTCTAGACTTAGACATCTATCAAATGACCTCCGAAGTCGGCGCTCGTGCGCGTTTACGCCAAGATACCCAACCGTTTTTAGAGGCACTTCGTGCCAGCGGCAGAAAAACTATTTTGCTGACTAACGCCCATCCACACGGGCTTGCGGTGAAGTTGCAGCACACCGGACTCGATCAGCATCTTGATTTATTATTTTCCACCCACACATTTGGTTATCCGAAGGAAGATCAGCGACTGTGGCAGGCGGTACAAAAACGTACTGGTTTTAATCCTGCAACTACGCTGTTTGTCGATGATGCCGAACCCATTCTGGATGCAGCCCAAAGCTATGGTATTCGCTACTGCCTTGGTGTTCGCAACCCGGACTCAAGCATGGCCGAGAAGCAATTCTCACGCCATCCGTCCATGAATGATTACCGCACATTATTGCCAGCCTTTCAGCCACAGTAGCTCGCTACGGCAGCAAAAGCTCGGCACCTTGGGCGAACTCATACAGGTAGGAGCCGACATGAAAGGTAAGAACGAACAGGAAGACAGCGCCATTCGTTTGGATAAATGGCTCTGGGCCGCACGGTTCTATAAAACCCGCGCCATTGCCCGCGACATGGTCGACGGCGGTAAAGTCCATTACAACGGACAGCGCGGCAAGCCTAGTAAAGCCGTGGAGATTGGCGCTGAAATCAAGCTACGCCAAGGCAATGACGACCGAACCGTTATCGTCACCGCGCTCACGGCACAGCGACGCGGCGCCGCAGATGCTCAGCAGCTTTATGAAGAAACAGCGGCCAGCATTGAAAACCGCGAAAAGGTTGCACTCGCACGCAAGATGAATGCGCTAACCATGCCGCATCCCGATCGCCGACCTGACAAAAAAGAGCGTCGTACGTTGCTGAAATTTAAAAGCGAACAAGCTTCAAACGAATAAATTTAAAAACGGCTAGCTGGATAAACCGGCAGTCCTAAGAGAGAAAACCATGTCTAATCACGACCAATTACATCGCTATCTGTTTGAAAATATGGCCGTTCGCGGCGAGCTGGTCACCGCCAGCCACACTTTCCAGCAGATGCTCGAAAACCACAGCTATCCGGCACCGGTACAAACGCTGCTGGGCGAACTGTTGGTTGCCACTAGCCTTCTAACCGCTACGCTGAAATTTGACGGTGACATCACCGTTCAGCTTCAGGGCGATGGACCATTAAAAATGGCCGTCATCAACGGTAACAACCAGCAGGAAATGCGCGGCGTTGCACGTTTGCAGGGCGATATCGCCGAAGGCAGCAGCATGCGTGAAATGTTAGGTAATGCGGTGATGGTTATCACCATCACACCAAGCGAAGGCGAACGTTATCAGGGCGTTGTGGGTCTGGAAGGTGAAACGCTGGCTGAATGTTTAGAAGCCTATTTCATGCAGTCCGAACAGTTGCCAACCCGTTTGTTCATCCGTACCGGTGAGCATGATGGCAATGCATGTGCAGCCGGTATGCTGTTGCAAATCATGCCTGCACAGCCTAACAACGTGGAAGATTTGTCGCATCTGGCTCAGCTGACCGCAACGGTAAAATCCGAAGAGCTGTTCGGTCTTCCGGCGAACGAAGTGCTTTATCGTCTTTATCATCAGGAAGAAGTCACCCTGTATGAGCCACAAGACGTCACTTTCCGCTGCACCTGTTCACGTGAGCGCAGCGCCAGCGCACTGCTGACCGTTCCGGTGGAAGAGCTGAACCACATGTTAGAAGAAGATGGCAACATCGATATGCACTGTGATTACTGCGGTAACCACTATGTATTTGATAAAATTGATATCGAATCATTACTGGCAGGTGGACAAAACCACAACGACGAGTGCGTTCATTAAGCATTAATGTCGTCATGCCGAACACCAAGCCCGCCATTGTGCGGGCTTTTTCATTGATCCTGCTCAGCATATATAGATTATCTACGCGCAAATTCCGTGGCATCCATCTCATAACTGAATGAAAGCCGGATGAAAATTGTTTTTTTTGATGGCTCTCTCGGTTAAACGGGCTCCAATCTTTGACACTAGACCTAGTAAAAAATCTAATCTTACAAGGAAAGGAGTAGTGTCATGCATACGAAAGGCTTAACCCCACAGGATTTAGCAGAATATGGAATTACTGACGCAACTGAGATCATCTACAACCCTAGCTATGACCTGCTCTTCCAAGAAGAAACCGCTCCAAATCTAGAGGGATATGAACGCGGGACAGTGACAACGCTTGGCGCAGTTGCCGTTGATACTGGGATTTTCACCGGTCGTTCACCGAAAGATAAGTACATTGTGCGCGACGATGTGACTCGCGATACCGTTTGGTGGTCAGACCAAGGGAAAGGTAAAAACGATAACCATCCTCTTTCCGTTGAAACTTGGCAGCATCTGAAGTCACTCGTCACCAAAGAACTTTCAGGTAAGCGTTTATTTATTGTCGACGCATTCTGCGGAGCAAACAGCGACACTCGCCTAAGCGTTCGTTTCATTACCGAAGTAGCGTGGCAGGCTCATTTCGTTAAAAACATGTTTATCCGCCCTACTGACGAAGAACTGGCGAGCTTCAAGCCCGATTTCATCGTCATGAACGGCGCCAAATGCACCAACCCGCAGTGGAAAGAGCAGGGATTAAACTCTGAGAACTTTGTTGCGTTTAACCTTACTGAACGCATCCAGTTGATCGGCGGTACATGGTACGGCGGCGAGATGAAGAAAGGGATGTTCTCCATCATGAACTACCTGCTGCCGCTGAAAAATATCGCGTCTATGCACTGCTCTGCCAACGTGGGCGAAAAAGGCGACGTGGCGATTTTCTTCGGCCTGTCTGGCACGGGTAAAACAACGCTTTCAACCGATCCAAAGCGCCAGCTCATTGGCGATGATGAGCACGGCTGGGACGATGACGGCGTATTTAACTTCGAAGGCGGTTGCTACGCGAAAACCATCAAGCTGTCTGAAGAGGCTGAACCAGATATCTACCACGCGATCACCCGCGATGCACTGCTGGAGAACGTGGTCGTGCTGGAAGATGGCACGGTCGATTTTAACGACGGTTCAAAAACTGAAAACACCCGTGTTTCTTACCCGATTTATCATATCCAGAACATTGTTAAGCCGGTTTCAAAAGCAGGCCACGCGAAGAAGGTTATTTTCTTAACCGCCGACGCATTTGGCGTGCTGCCACCGGTTTCTCGCTTAACCGCAGACCAAACTCAGTATCACTTCCTGTCTGGGTTTACCGCCAAACTGGCTGGTACCGAGCGTGGCGTAACAGAACCAACGCCTACCTTCTCCGCCTGTTTCGGTGCTGCATTCCTGTCTCTGCATCCAACCAAATATGCAGAAGTGCTGGTTAAGCGCATGCAAGCGGCGGGCGCTCAGGCCTATCTGGTGAATACCGGGTGGAACGGAACTGGCAAACGTATTTCTATCAAAGATACACGCGCCATTATCGATGCCATTCTGAGCGGCGAGATTGATAACGCTGAAACCTTCACGCTGCCAATTTTCGATCTGGCAGTACCCACGGCGCTGCCAGGTGTGAATCCTGACATTCTGGATCCACGCGATACCTACGCCAGCAAAGAGCAGTGGCAAGAAAAAGCGCAAGATCTGGCGCAGCGTTTTGTCACTAACTTTGATAAATACACCGACACGCCAGCAGGTGCAGCACTGGTAAAAGTCGGCCCTAAGGTTTAATTTCGCAGTACAAAATACAAAAGGAGCCATTTGGCTCCTTTTATTTTTCTAGCTTGTTTATCTCAACTAATTCACATCGGCAAAGACGGCGAATCATCAGTGATGGGACTCTTTGTCTTTCTTCTTATGACTTGATTTTGAGTCATGCGATGTAAGAGGATCTGACTCCGGCATCAATAACAATGCGCGGATACGCAGCCCACCGCGTTCGCTGGTGCCGATATCCAAGCTGCCAGAGTGCCCGTCGATAATACGTTGCAGGATCGCCAGACCCAGCCCTGTTCCGCTGGTTGTTCGGGCGCTTTCGCCCCGCACAAAAGGCTGGAAGAGATGCGCTAACTGCTCTGGAGCGATACCAGGGCCGTCATCTTCCACTTGGAACCATGCTCTTTTGCCTTCGGTGCCGCTGCTCACTTTGATCCAGCCGTTACCGTAGCGGGTGGCGTTCACCACCATATTGACCGCGGCACGCTTAATCGACAGCGGATGCACATCAACCAGCAGTTCACCCTCGGCAAGATCGGTGTCGATCACCCTTTCATAACCACTTTCAGCGGCCACGACTTCGGCTAATATACCGTTCAGATCGCAAACCTCGGTCTGCATTTCCTGCCCGGTGCGCAGATAGTCAATGAACTGCTCAATGATGGCATTACACTCTTCGGTATCTTTGTTAATCGACTCCGCCAGATAGCCATCTTCGCTGCTCATCATCTCCGTCGCTAACCGAATGCGCGTGAGCGGCGTGCGTAAATCGTGGCTCACACCCGCCATCAGCAAGGTACGATCGTCGGCAAGCTGCTTAACCCCTGCCGCCATTTGGTTAAATGCCCGCGTCACAGAACGAACTTCAGACGCGCCATATTCACGCAGCGGCGGGGGGATATGCCCTTTCCCCACCTGTATGGCAGCATGTTCGAGTTCCACCAAGGGTCGGTTCTGAATACGAATGAACAGCCATGCGCCACCAATCGCCAGCAGCATAATCGCCAAGGTATATCTGAACAGCGGAGAGAAGTCTCCCTGATGGATTTCCGTCAGCGGAACGCGTACCCAAATATCAGGCGATAACCATGTTTTGAGCCACACCACCGGTGTGTTCTTACTTATTTCAACGCGAACATCGGTTGGGCCACCCAGCTGCTGCGCCATCTGCTGGCTGAGGAATTGATAGTGCTGCGCCCAGCGCAGGCCACTCTCCTCCGCCGCAGAATTGGTGTACAGAGAAATGCCCAGCTCACGATAAATTTCGCGCCGAAACGCCGGAGGAACCTCCAGCTGTGTACCATCCTCAAGCTGTAGCTTGTCCGTCATCAACATACGGACTTCATACGCCAGCACCTTATTGAATTGCTGTAGGCTGGGCAGAATCGCGAAATTCAGCACCACCAAATAGGTTGTCACCAAACTGACAAACAGTAAGGTGACAATCAGCAACAACGTGCGGGCAAATGAGCTACGCGGCGAGAAGCGCAGTCGCCTCATGCTTTACTGCCGTCCGGCACAAAGACGTAGCCCAAACCCCAAACGGTTTGGATATAGCGAGGATGTGCAGGATCTTCTTCAACCATGCGGCGCAGGCGTGAAATTTGCACGTCGATAGAACGTTCCATCGCGCTGTATTCACGGCCACGTGCCAGATTCATCAGCTTATCGCGAGACAGCGGCTCGCGCGGATGACTGACTAACGCTTTCAGTACCGCAAATTCACCGCTGGTTAATGGCATAGGCTCATCTTCACGGAACATCTCGCGCGTACCGAGGTTCAATTTGAATTTGCCGAAGGAGATCACCGCATCTTCTTGAGATGGCGCACCCGGCAATTCATTGGCCTGACGGCGTAACACCGCACGGATACGAGCCAGCAGCTCACGCGGGTTAAACGGCTTAGGAATATAGTCATCGGCGCCAATTTCCAGCCCAACGATACGATCGACCTCTTCACCTTTTGCCGTCACCATAATGATCGGCATTGGGTTGCTTTGGCTGCGCAGACGGCGGCAGATAGACAAACCATCTTCGCCCGGTAGCATTAAATCCAGCACCATCAGGTGGAAAGATTCACGGGTTAGCAAGCGATCCATTTGCTCGGCGTTGGCGACACTGCGCACCTGAAAACCCTGTTCGGTCAGGTAACGCTCTAACAACGCACGTAGGCGCATGTCGTCATCAACAACTAAAATCTTGTAGTTCTCTTGCATGGTGTACTCCCAAAGGCGCCAAAGGCGGTATGCCCGACACGCTGAGCCGATATAATTAAAGCGATCTTTTTAAGGATGCCTATTGTTCAGAAACTGTGGCAATTGAGACAGCAGATAATGGTTTATATTCTAGCCTAAATTGTTACAAAGGTTATTTATCTTATGCTTACGGGCAGTTATTACACTTTTTATCACAAAATTTATCGCAAAATGCGATCAAATTAGCATCGCCAGATGAAGCTTCTCGCCGCGAATTGTAATCTTACGATTCGTGATATAACGTTCCATCCCCGCCTCATACAGGCAGAAATGAATACCTCGACTTCTTTTTCATGTGTTTTACAGGGCAGCAAAGAATGAAAACGCAACTGATTACACGCGGCGGCTACGAAAAGCTCAAGCAGGAGCTAGATTATTTGTGGCGCGAAGAGCGTCCTGAAGTGACAAAGAAAGTGACATGGGCAGCCAGCCTCGGTGACCGCAGCGAAAACGCAGACTATCAATATAACAAAAAGCGCCTACGCGAAATCGATCGTCGAGTCCGCTATCTCACCAAATGCCTTGAGCAACTGCGTATCGTTGATTATTCACCGCAGCAGGATGGAAAGGTCTTCTTCGGTGCATGGGTAGAAGTCGAAAATGATGAAGGCGTTATTAAGCGTTTTCGTATCGTTGGCTACGATGAAATTTTCGGCCAAAAAGACTATATCTCTATCGACTCACCGATGGCGCGCGCGTTGCTAAAAAAAGAGGTTGGCGATGCGGTTACCGTGACCACGCCGGTAGGTGAAGCGGTGTGGTACATCAATGAGATTGACTATCCGAAAGCATAATTCGGTATTATCCGAGCGCTTCGCGGCCCCTTGAGCTGGCATGTTTATGCATCAAAAAGTATATACTTGCCCATAATTTTTAAACTTACGGACATACTGATTCTATGAATGATTCATTGAGCCGCATTATTGCGAGTGAACTGCAAGCGCGACCAGAGCAGGTTGATTCAGCCATTCGCCTCTTGGACGAAGGGAACACCGTCCCTTTTATTGCTCGCTACCGTAAAGAAGTTACCGGCGGTTTAGATGATACCCAGCTACGCCAGTTAGAAACCCGCTTAGGGTATCTGCGCGAGTTGGAAGAACGTCGCGCCACCATTCTGAAATCTATCGACGATCAGGGCAAACTGACCGAGCAGCTTGCCGATGCCATCAACGGCACCATGAGCAAAACCGAGCTGGAAGATTTATATCTTCCCTACAAGCCTAAGCGCCGCACCCGTGGGCAAATCGCGATTGAAGCAGGTCTTGAGCCGCTGGCCGATTCGCTGTGGCAAGACCCGCAGCAAGATCCTGACACGCTGGCCGCCCGCTACGTTGATGCCGATAAAGGCGTTGCCGACACCAAAGCCGCGCTCGATGGTGCTCGCTATATTCTGATGGAGCGTTTCTCTGAGGATGCCGCACTGTTGGCTAAAGTGCGTAACTATCTCTGGAAAAATGCTCATCTGGTGTCCAAAGTGGTCGAAGGCAAAGAGGAAGAAGGGGCGAAATTCCGTGACTACTTCGACCATCACGAGCCGATTGCCAATGTGCCTTCCCACCGCGCACTGGCGATGTTCCGAGGCCGCAACGAGGGAGTATTACAACTCTCCCTGAACGCCGATCCTCAGTTTGAACAAGCCCCACGCGAAAGCTATTGCGAACAAATCATTATCGATCATTTAGGTTTACGCCTAAACAATGCACCGGCTGATGCTTGGCGCAAAGCGGTGGTGAACTGGACTTGGCGTATCAAAGTGTTGCTGCATCTTGAAACTGAGCTGATGGGCACCTTGCGCGAACGTGCCGAAGATGAAGCCATTAACGTTTTCGCCCGCAACATGCACGACCTGCTTATGGCTGCTCCGGCAGGTATGCGAGCAACTATGGGCCTCGATCCTGGTTTACGTACCGGCGTTAAAGTGGCCGTGGTTGACGGCACGGGTAAACTCGTCGCAACAGATACCATTTATCCACACACCGGACAGGCCGCAAAAGCCGCCGCCTCAGTAGCAGCGCTGTGTATCAAACACAACGTGGAACTGGTGGCGATTGGTAATGGCACCGCATCTCGCGAAACTGAGCGCTTCTATTTAGATGTACAGCGCCAGTTCCCTGAAGTTAAAGGCCAAAAAGTTATCGTCAGCGAAGCGGGCGCATCCGTTTATTCCGCGTCTGAGCTCGCTGCGCAAGAATTCCCAGACTTGGATGTGTCGATCCGCGGAGCGGTATCTATCGCCCGCCGTCTGCAAGATCCACTGGCTGAGCTGGTGAAAATCGATCCGAAATCAATCGGGGTTGGTCAGTATCAGCACGACGTTAGCCAAACCCAGTTGGCACGAAAACTGGATGCCGTTGTAGAAGACTGCGTGAACGCCGTTGGCGTCGATCTCAACACCGCATCGGTTCCATTGTTGGCTCGCGTTGCAGGACTCACACGTTTGATGGCGCAAAATATCGTCGGATGGCGTGACGAAAATGGCCGCTTCAGCAACCGTGAGCAGCTGTTGAAAGTCAGCCGTTTAGGCCCTAAAGCGTTCGAGCAGTGCGCTGGCTTCCTGCGTATTAACCACGGCGATAATCCGCTGGATGCATCAACCGTTCACCCGGAAGCCTACCCTATCGTTGAGCGTATTTTGGCAGCCACACGCCAAAGCCTACAGGAATTGATGGGCAATCCAACGGAGCTACGCGGTCTGAAAGCCAGCGAGTTTACCGACGAGCGTTTTGGTGTGCCAACGGTCACCGATATCATTAAGGAACTGGAAAAACCAGGACGCGATCCGCGCCCTGAGTTCAAAACCGCGACCTTTGCCGACGGCGTTGAAACCATGAACGACCTGCAGCTGGGGATGATTCTGGAAGGCTCGGTCACCAACGTCACCAACTTTGGTGCCTTCGTTGATATCGGCGTCCACCAAGATGGTCTGGTGCATATTTCTTCACTGGCGGATAAGTTTGTCGATGACCCGCATAAAGTCGTGAAAGCTGGCGACATTGTTAAGGTCAAAGTGATGGAAGTCGATCTGCAGCGTAAACGTATTGCATTGACGATGCGTTTAGACGAGCAACCTGGCGAAAGCGGTTCGCGTCGCAGCAGCACAGAACGCACGCCAGATCGTCAACGTCCGGCGAACAATCAGGCTCGCCAAGCGAGAAATGACAAAAAACCTGACAGCGGTAATAACAGCGCAATGGGCGACGCGCTCGCCGCCGCCTTTGGCAAAATGAAGCGTTAACCGCGCAATAAGCCAATCTCCTTTCCCTCGCCAATATCGCGAGGGAAAGTGAGATGCATCACAATTTACAAATCTAAATGAGTATTCATTGCAATTACACACGTAAAGTTCAAATGCATATGTATCTGCATTGAAAATAAATAGTTAATGGATTTATTTTTAAAGCGTAATTTTTAACACCGTTAATATTTCGAAACTCAGTTTTATTAACGCACAAATATTCCCGCCACGCAGTCAAACCGCCGTTATTAATTCTCAAATCGCCGCTTACCCCTACATTTGCTATTGATTCCATCAAATATATTGAATATATGCTTTGTATATCGCCTTAATTCAAACGCATAAATCATGAAAATAAGAACAAATCCTTAACCGTTTTAACCAATGATTCTCATTTGCGATAGCTGAAAAATAGTGCTAAAACGGCATAATAAGGACCGAATCATAGTTGAAACGCCGAGAGAACTGGAAACACACTTCAGTATGAACTCGGCGGTTTTTTCCCTGTGATTATAATAATAATTCTCAATATTATTATTTTACGCATTCTCTGTTGCCAACTTGCATCACCTATCTAGAATGCACGGCGCTATCGCCAAGGATAAAGATAATCCGGTTCTCCTGTCTGACCTATAAGCTTCAGACCCGAGTGTTTCCTCGTAGCAAATTACCGAATGTAAGAAGGTTTTTTATGCATCAGCTTCTTCCGGGCCACCAATATAAAATCATTGGCTTCTCGCCTTTAATTAGCCCTGCCTATCGTCAGAAATTACTTTCTCTGGGTTTTTTGCCTGGTTCTCCATTTAGCGTGGTACGTATTGCACCGCTAGGCGATCCCATTGAGGTGAAGTCTCGCCGCGTCAGCCTTGTGCTGCGTAAAAAAGATCTGGAGTTATTGATGATTGAGCCAATCGCTCAGGCAGACGCCAATCAGACTCACGTCGTCACCTCACAGATTACCGCTAGCGGCGCATAAATAAACGACTCACTTTGCTGCTGACCTTTTACCAGCAGCCATTTTTAGGGATGGCGACAGTACGGCCTGTGGTCTTGTCGTCGACGACAAACTCTTCTTATACAATGTTGGATTATGAAACAGCTCACCATCGGGTTAATCGGTAACCCCAACTCGGGAAAAACCACGTTATTCAACCAGCTTACGGGCGCTAGGCAGCGCGTAGGTAACTGGGCTGGCGTCACCGTGGAGCGCAAGGAAGGCCATTTTTCTACCCTAGAAAATCAGGTCAAACTGGTAGATCTACCAGGGACTTACTCCCTGACCACAATTTCTGAGCAAACGTCGCTGGACGAGCAGATTGCTTGTCACTACATCCTGAGCGGCGACGCTGATTTAATCATCAACGTGGTTGATGCATCTAACCTAGAACGCAACCTCTATCTGACTTTGCAGCTGCTTGAGCTGGGTATCCCGTGCATCATTGCACTCAACATGCTGGACATTGCTCGCAGCCAGAAAATTGATATTGATATTGATGCGCTGTCCAAACGCCTTGGTTGCCCGGTCATTCCTTTAGTATCGACGCGCGCCAACGGAATCGCCGAGCTGAAAAAAGCCATTGATTTGCCTCCAACCTGCGCAGTTGAAGCATTGGTTGAATATCCGCCGCTGCTGTTGGGTCAGGTCGATCGCCTGTCTCAGGCTATGCCGGATACGCTTGCCGTTCAGCAACGTCGTTGGCTGGCATTGCAACTGCTCGAAGGAGACATCTATAGCTCCACTCGCGCCAGTAATGCGTTGAAAATCCTGCCAGAAGTTCAGGAAACGCTAAAGCGCACCCTTAACGAAGATCCGGCGCTTATCATTGCTGACTCACGCTATAAAAGCATCACCGATATCTGTGATTCTGTGAGCAACACGGCCACCGCACTGCCGAATATTTTGACGGAAAAACTGGACCGCATCATTCTTAACCGATGGCTGGGAATACCTATTTTTCTGCTGGTGATGTATGTGATGTTCGTTCTGGCGATCAACATCGGTGGCGCACTTCAGCCGCTGTTTGATGTGGGTTCATCAACCATATTTATTCAGGGTTTACAATGGGTTGGCTACACCCTGCACTTCCCAGAATGGCTAACCATTTTCCTTGCTCAAGGGATCGGTGGCGGTATCAACACCGTGCTGCCGCTCGTGCCACAAATCGGCATGATGTACCTGTTCCTCTCCTTCCTTGAGGATTCCGGCTACATGGCGCGTGCCGCCTTCGTGGTCGACCGCATGATGCAGGCGTTGGGCTTGCCGGGTAAATCATTCGTTCCTTTAATCGTTGGCTTTGGCTGCAACGTGCCTTCCGTGATGGGTGCTCGTACTCTGGATGCACCTCGTGAACGCTTAATCACCGTATTGATGGCACCGTTCATGTCCTGCGGCGCACGCTTGGCCATTTTTGCCGTCTTCTCTGCCGCATTCTTTGGTCAGGGCGGCGCACTGGTCGTCTTCTCGCTATATATGCTCGGCATTGTGATGGCGATTCTGACCGGACTGATGCTCAAACACACAATCATGCGTGGCGAAGCCTCACCGTTCGTGATGGAACTGCCGGTTTATCACGTACCACACCTAAAAAGCCTGCTACTGCAAACTTGGCAGCGCCTGAAAGGCTTCGTGATGCGCGCCGGTAAAGTCATCATCATCGTCAGTATTTTCATTGGCGCGCTCAACAGCTTCTCCTTTAGTGGTAAAGCCGTTGATAGCATCAACGACTCAGCGCTGGCTTCAGTGAGTAAAGTGATGACACCGTTGCTGAAACCGATCGGCGTGCATAGCGACAACTGGCAGGCTACCGTCGGTTTAGTGACCGGTGCGATGGCGAAAGAAGTGGTCGTGGGTACGTTGAATACCCTGTATACCGCTGAGCAAATCCATGAAGAGGAGTTTGATCCAGCCGCATACAGCTTGATTGGTGGACTTGAAGGTGCAGTTGGTGAAACTTGGCAGAGCCTGAAAGACACCTTCAGCCTAAGCGTGTTTGCTAACCCAATTGAAGCCAGCAAAGGCGACGGCGAAATGGAATCCGGCTCCATGGGCGTGATGGGCAGCAAATTCGGCAGCGCCAGCGCCGCCTATGCTTATCTGATCTTCGTGCTGCTATATGTACCTTGCGTATCGGTAATGGGTGCGATTGCGCGTGAAAGCAGCCGTGGCTGGATGACCTTCTCCATTCTGTGGGGACTCAACGTCGCCTACTCACTGGCAGCCGTGTTCTATCAGGTGGCTAATTTCGCCTCTCATCCGCAGTACAGCTCAATCACGATTGCAGCGGTGGTGATATTCAATGCGCTGGTGTTAGTTGCACTACGCCGCTCACGCGACCGCGTGACCGTACGCTTAGTCAATGATCCGGCCAGCGAATGCTGCTGCGATACCGGAAAAGGTAGCTGCCACTAGTGGCAGCTACGCGTCATTGAGCAAAGAGGACGACATATGGCAAGCCTGTTAAAAGTACGCGATACGGTGGCCCTACATGGCCGTATCGAACTCAACCAGCTCTGCCGCGAAGTCAACGGATCGCCAGCCATGGTGCTGGCGATGCTACAACGCTTAGAGCAAATGGGTTGTGTGGAAAAGGTCGATGATATCGACAACGGTTGTGTCAGCGGCAGTTGCAAAGGCTGCCCTGAAACCAGTAAGAACTGTGAGATGGTGGTGTATCAGGCGAAAAATGTTCACTGAATGTCTATGAGCTTGTGGTGTAAGATTTCGTCCGCCTATTCTTTATGTGATCACGATGTAAGGTTTCGACCGCCTATCAGTAACGGTATTCATATACAAACTAAGTCGAAGGCGTCCGTTGAGGGGCGCCAGCGCGCGCCCCTTCAATCCTCGCGCTTTTTATCCGTGACGCCATCTCCGCTCCGGTTTGGTATCGCCCATCCAGGGCGCCCCAAACTCCGCCGGTACATCCCTGTACCGGCGGCTCTTCCTACCAAGACTTAAACTATTAAAAGAAAAATAGAGAAATAAACTAAAAAGATAAGAAGACAAAAATGTCTTTTGCTTTTTTATGTTTAAAGAATGCATTTTAGAGCCGCCAGCAGGGATGCTGGCGGCAGGTTGAGGGCGTACAGGATGTACGCTCCGAGACCGGTCGGACAAACGGCTCGGTAAAAAGCGCGAGAGTCGAGAGGTTGCGCGCTGGCAACCTCTCGTCGGACGCCTACGCCAGCGGTTTCATAGAGCCGTATTTGCTCATGGGCGGACGAAAACCTTCACCGTTCTAATATGAAAACCTTCACCACTCTAATAAAGGCACCCGAGATTTTCACCGAAACCTAAATAATTACCTTAACAAACTCTTCCAATACCCCACAAAACTCCCCCGGATGTGACACAAACGGCGCATGTGCCGATTTCTGAATAACAACAGATTCGCTATTCGGGCAAGACTCGTCGAGCAGCACAGCAACCTTACGCGGCACCAATCCATCCAAATAACCGTAAATACGCAGCAACGGCATTTTCAAACCAGCTATTTGCTCACGTAAATCCACGGAGCGCAGAATATCGAGTCCACCGTTTAATACCTCCACGGAAGGCATCGGCTGAGTTAGTACCACGTCTTTTAAAATACGCGCATCCTGTCGAGCGCTTTCCGTACCTAAGGTTTGCAAGGCTAAAAAACGTTCTACGGTACGTTTAAAATCTTCACTCAGTTGGCGTTGAAACCCGCTTAACACTTCACTTTTTATACCCGGCCACTCGCCTTGAGCGGTGAAACATGGCGACGACGATACGGTCACCAGCGCGGCAACACGTTCTGGGTAACGCAGTGCAATATCACTGGCCACCAAGCCGCCCATTGACCAACCGAGCCAAACCGCATTTTCAGGCGCCTGCTGCACCACAATATCGCTCATTTGCTCTAGCGCTAAAGCACCAAAGCCTTGGCTGCGCCCATAGCCTGGCAAGTCGATGACGTGCACGCGAAACTGCGTACTCAATCGCGGCAAAATGCAACGCCATACCTCTGCGTTCAATCCCCATCCATGCAATAACACAAGATCGCGATCGCCTTCGCCACAGGTATGCCAATAAAGCTTATTCATCAGGTATTGTCCGTCTGTTTAGTATTATCTCAGGAGGAGAAATATGTTTAACCTCAGCGCGCATTGCTGGATTTGCCAGCTCCCGCTCGTCATGCCTACGCAAGGGATCTGTAGCTTTTGTTCCGCGGCCTGCCTGCTAAAACCTCGAGTTTGCCCCTGCTGCGGATTACCTAGCGAGCACACCACGCGAGCCTGTGGCCGCTGCATACAAAAGGCACCTTACTGGCAGCAGCTGATATTTGTTAGTGATTATCAGCCCCCGCTCCGCCAGTTAGTGCATCGTCTAAAATATCAGGGCAAATGGCAAATCGCATCGGCACTCTCGCGCCTGATGCTGTTGAGTTATCTGTACGCACGCCGTACTCGGCACCTGCCAAAACCCGATCTTATCACCGTGATCCCTTTGCACCATCAACGCCAATGGCGACGAGGATTCAACCAAAGTGACCGCTTAGCTCGCCCTCTAGCCCAATGGCTAAGGTGCGCCTATTTCCCCGATGTCATTAAACGCACGCGGAAAACCAAACCACAGCAGAGTCTCAATGCGATCCAACGGCGACGTAATTTGCGCAATGCATTCAGCTGCCAACAAAATCTGAGCGGCAAACATGTTTTAGTGGTCGATGACGTGCTTACCACTGGTAGCACGATGGGAGAAGTTAGCCGCCTTCTTCTTGCCCAAGGCGCTAAATCCATACAAGTTGTATGCCTTTGTAGAACCTTGTGAGCACTTTGCAATCGGCGTATTATAACCAACCAGATAAGTCAACTATTGAGCAAATGCCATGATCCGTATTACCGAAGCTGCCCAAGAGCACTTTGCCAAGCTGCTGGCAAACCAAGAAGCAGGCACCCAAATCCGTGTTTTCGTTATCAATCCAGGCACTCCAACCGCTGAATGCGGCGTGTCTTATTGCCCACCGGATGCGGTAGAAGCGAACGATACCAAGCTCGATTTTGAGAAATTATCGGCCTATGTTGACGACGTGAGTGCGCCGTATCTGGAAGACGCGGAAATCGATTTTGTGACCGACCAATTGGGCTCTCAGCTAACGCTGAAAGCGCCAAATGCCAAAATGCGCAAAGTAGATGACGATGCACCGTTGATCGAACGCGTTGAATACGTGCTGCAATCACAGATCAACCCACAGCTGGCTGGCCACGGCGGCAAAGTGACGCTGATGGAAATTACCGAAGAAGGTATTGCAATTCTGCAATTCGGTGGCGGTTGTAACGGTTGTTCTATGGTCGATTACACGCTGAAAGAAGGCATCGAAAAAGAACTGCTGCAGAAATTCCCTGAACTCAAGGGCGTGCGTGACCTCACTGAACATGAGCGTGGCGAGCACTCTTACTACTAATATTAGCCGCTGCTAATAGTAAAGCCCTGCTCTTATTGCTAAGAAGCAGGGCTTTTAAAATCGGGTACGACTTAAACCAAAATCACCTCAACGCCCTGCGCTTTCAATTGCTCAATCACTTTCTCGTCGGCATCTTTGCCAGTAATCACAATATCAATCTGCTCTGCGCGACTAAACAGCATACCAGCACGCTGGCCCACTTTGCTGCTATCGGCTAATACCACCAATTTTCCCACGTAGTTCAACATCTTCTGCTCGGCCATCGCCGTGAGCATGTCGGTTTTATACAAGCCTTCGGCGGTCAACCCTTTGCCGCTGGTAAACATCCAATGTCCCGCATAAAGAGAAGATTCGCCCTCCTGTGGTGCCAGCGTAATCGCCTGACTGCGGTTATATTGGCCGCCCATAATGACAACGCTATCGTGCTCCTGCTCAATCAAAAAATTGGCCAGCGGCAGGTAGTTAGTGATCACCTGAGTATCTTTACCACAGATTTCGCGCCCCAGCGTGAAGGCCGTCGATCCACAGTTAATGACGATACTTTCGCCGGGCTGAACCAGCTGTGAAGCCGCGCGCGCAATGCGTACCTTTTCTTCATGATTCTGTGCCTGATGAATGTTCATCGGCGTCCAAGCCACACGATTTTGGCTTACGGCTTCTGCGCCGTTGCGAACTTTTTTCAGTTTGCCACTGTCGCCGAGCTTATTAATGTCACGACGCGCCGTTGCAGGTGAAACCTGAAGGCGATCAATCACCTGCTCAACGGTAACAAACCCCGTTTGTTGCAGCATTTCCAGTAAAGTCTGGTGTCTTTGCGATTCAGTCATGATTAATTCCAGCGCATAAATGATTATTTGGTGATTATATTTGAAAACGATCAAAAATAACACGCTTAAAAACACAAAAGCCGAGCATATAGCCCGGCTTGAGATACCGATATTATACTGATAACTATAAGAATGATTTGAACGGCAAGTCCGGCTCAATGGTGAAACAATCATCAAACCCACGCGGATAATGATACTCAAAATTATCCTTATCCAACGGATAGGTAAACTTGCCTCCTACCTGCCAAATAAACGGCTTAAAGCCATATTTCAGGCGATCTTTCTTCATCTCCCACAGCACACGAATTTCCTGTGGATCGGCTTGGAAGTTTGACCAGATATCATGGTGGAAAGGAATCACCACCTGAGTTTTAAGCGACTCAGCCATACGCAGAATATCAGAGCTGGTCATTTTATCCGTAATACCTCGCGGATTTTCTCCATACGATCCTAACGCCACATCAATTTTATGCTCATTGCCGTGTTTAGCGTAGTAGTTAGAATAATGTGAATCTCCGCTGTGATACAGGTTTCCACCAGGTGTTTTAAATAGATAGTTAACAGCACGTTTATCCATGCCATCGGGTAAAACACCGGCTGCTTTTTCATTTGCTGGCAGCGTAATTAACGCTGTACGGTCAAAAGCATCAAGCGCATGGATCTCAACATCTTTGATTTTCACCACATCACCGGGCTTCATGACGATACAGCGTTCACGCGGCACGCCCCAGCCAATCCATAAATCCACACAGGTCTGCGGGCCAATAAACGGCACGCTGCTGTCGCAGTTTTGCATTACCGCAGCGGCAACGTTAACGTCAATGTGGTCATTATGATCGTGAGTAGAAAGCACTGCATCAATCTGGCGAATTGCAAAAGGATCCAGTACAAACGGCGTTGTGCGCAGATTAGGCTGTAGTTTTTTCACCCCAGCCATGCGCTGCATCTGATGACCATCTTTCATCAACGGGTTACCGTGGCTCTGTTTTCCTGTGCCGCACCAGAAATCGACGCAGATATTGGCACCACCTTCAGATTTCAGCCAAATGCCTGTGCAGCCTAGCCACCACATCGCAAAAGTTCCAGGAGCAACGTTCTCTTGTTCGATTTCTTCGTTTAGCCAAGAACCCCACTCAGGGAATGTGCTCAGGATCCAAGACTCACGGCTGATGCTTTCAATCTTACTCATGGTATGCCCCTCATAATATTCACGTCTGCGATAAGTAAATAGCGTTACCTTCGCGCTAATTAATCAATATAAATCACAAAAAGATTAAATATGATTTGTTGTGAAAAATCTACCACGATTACGTGACTGAGCAAAAGCAAATTTTTTATGATTTAGTTCACATAAAAACCATCACTTAAAACAATCATAAACGCTAAAACTCGCCTCATGAATAGGTAATATTTTGTTTTAAATAGTAAAAACAAACACACCGTTACTTTTCATCTTTTATTTTATATCCACACAATTCAAGTTGAGATACAAATCACAAATAATCAAATTAAATCTTTAAGTGATTCTTTGTGATTGCTAGAGTGATTTTGTACAAAACAGAACCTGTCTGTGACACAAGAAAGAAAAACACGGCAGGAATGAAAGCCAAAAGCCGAGCGGAGTGCTTTATGGAAACCCTCTACAACATCTTCACCATATTTTTTAATCAGGTCATGACCAACGCCCCACTGCTACTGGGCATCGTGACATGTTTGGGATATTTGCTGTTACGCAAGAGTGCAACGGTCATTATCAAAGGCACCATTAAAACCATCATCGGTTTTATGCTGCTGCAAGCCGGTTCGGGGATCCTGACGGGCACATTTAAACCTGTTGTTGCCAAATTATCCGAAGTCTATGGCATCAACGGTGCCATCTCAGATACTTATGCAGCAATGATGGCGACCGTCGAACGTATGGGGGATGCTTATAGCTGGGTCGGCTACGCCGTGCTTCTCGCTCTAGCGCTTAACATTCTCTACGTGCTTTTCCGCCGCGTGACCGGCATCCGCACCATTATGCTCACTGGTCACATCATGTTTCAGCAGGCGGGTCTAATTGCCGTATTTTTCTATATCTTCGGCTACCCGATGTGGACAACCATCATCTGCACCGCAATTCTGGTATCTCTCTATTGGGGTATAACCTCCAATATGATGTTTAAACCCACGCAGGATGTTACCGAAGGCTGCGGGTTTTCAATCGGCCACCAGCAACAGTTTGCCGCATGGATAGCCTGTAAAATCGCACCTTATCTGGGAAAAAAAGAAGAGAGCGTTGAAGAGTTAAAACTCCCCGGCTGGCTCAACATCTTCCACGACAATATTGTGTCCACCGCCATCGTCATGACCATTTTCTTCGGCGCAATCCTGTGCTCCTTTGGGATTGATACCGTACAAAAAATGGCAGGAAAAACCCACTGGACGATTTATATCCTACAAACTGGTTTCCAATTCGCCGTCGCCATTTTCATCATCATCCAAGGCGTGCGTATGTTCGTGGCCGAACTCTCTGAAGCCTTCAACGGGATTTCTCAGCGCCTGATTCCAGGAGCTGTACTGGCAATCGACTGTGCGGCCATCTACAGCTTCGCGCCTAATGCCGTAGTTTGGGGATTCATGTGGGGTACCATCGGACAGCTCATCGCCGTCGGCATTTTGGTTGGAATCGGTTCTTCAATCATGATCATTCCGGGATTCATTCCGATGTTCTTCTCAAACGCAACCATCGGCGTATTTGCTAACCACTATGGTGGCTGGCGAGCAGCGCTGAAAATCTGCCTGCTGATGGGCATGGTTGAAATCTTTGGCTGCGTATGGGCGATAAAACTCACTGGGCTGAGCGCATGGATGGGAATGGCTGACTGGTCAATTTTGGCACCACCGATTATGCAAGGATTTACCCTTGGTCTGTGGTTTATGGGCGTCATTATCGTTATTGCACTGATTTATATGTTCTTCGCGGGTCGTACTCTACGAGCCGAAGAAGACGCCGAAAAAATAGCACTCAACGAATCTTCTACAAATTAATTAACTGGAGCACAAATCATGACAGTACGAATCCTCGCGGTATGCGGTTGTGGGCAAGGCAGTTCCATGATTATGAAAATGAAAGTTGACCAGTTTCTGACGCAGCAAAATATCGACCACAGCGTTAATAGCTGCGCCGTTGGAGAATATAAATCGGAACTCAGTGGTGCTGACATCATCATTGCATCGACCCATGTCGCCGATGAAATAACCGTTACAGGCAATAAATACGTGGTTGGCGTGCGCAACATGCTTTCTGCCGCCGACTTCGGCCCTAAGCTGATGGATGTAATTACAGCGCACTTCCCTAAAGATATTAAGTCATAGGAGTAGATATGAAACTGCGCGATTCACTGGCACAAAACCACTCCATTCGTTTGCAGGCCGAGGCAAACACTTGGCAGGAAGCGGTAAAAATCGGTGTCGATCTGTTGGTGCAGGCCGACGTCGTCGAGCCGCGTTACTATCAAGCCATTTTGGACGGCGTTGAGCGCTTCGGGCCTTATTTCGTGCTGTGCCCCGGCTTAGCAATGCCGCATGGCAGACCAGAAGAGGGCGTGAAGAAAACAGGGTTCTCGCTAGTCACGCTAAAAACGCCGCTTTCGTTTAATCATGAAGATAACGATCCCGTCGATATCCTGATCACTATGGCTGCCGTTGATGCCAACACTCACCAAGAGGTGGGGATCATGCAGATCGTTAACCTATTCGAAGACGAAGCAAACTTTGATCGTCTACGTGCATGTCGCACCGAACAGGATGTTTTAGATCTGATCGATCAGACCAACGCCGCACAGGCCTAACACTTACCTTTCGCCCTAGCCCTCCCCTGCATTGGGGAGGGAATGCAATGTACCAATTTGCTCCTCCCTTAAAACGGGAGGCTAGGGAAGATCATGCCAAAAATTGGCTTTTGGAGTAGAAAAATGTCTCATTCATTACCGATGCTGCAAGTTGCTTTAGATAACCAAACCCTAGACGACGCGTATAAAACCACCCGCCTGATTGCGGAAGAGGTCGATATTATTGAAGTCGGCACAATCCTTTGCGTTGGTGAAGGCGTGCGCGCCGTTCGCGATCTAAAAGCGCTCTATCCACACAAAATCGTACTGGCCGATGCCAAAATCGCCGACGCAGGAAAAATTCTTTCGCGCATGTGCTTTGAAGCCAACGCGGATTGGGTCACCGTTATTTGCTGCGCCGATATCAACACCGCCAAAGGTGCACTCGACACCGCGAAAGAGTTCAACGGCGATGTGCAAATTGAGCTGACCGGTTTTTGGACGTGGGAACAAGCCGCAGAGTGGCGTACCGCAGGCATTCAGCAGGTGGTTTATCACCGCAGCCGTGATGCGCAGGCCGCTGGCGTTGCATGGAGTGAAGCCGATATCTCCGCTATCCGCCGCCTCGCCGATATGGGCTTTAAAGTCACCGTCACCGGTGGATTGGCGTTAGAAGATTTGCCGCTGTTTAAAGGCATCCCAATTCACGTATTTATCGCTGGCCGTAGCATTCGCGATGCCGCAAGCCCAGTTGAAGCGGCTCGCCAATTCAAACGTTCTATCGCCCAGCTGTGGGGCTAAGGTAAATATCATGCTCCAGAAAGCCGTTCCTCTCGGAATTTACGAAAAAGCGCTCCCTGCGGGAGAAGACTGGCTGCCTCGATTGCAGTTAGCAGCCGAACTCGGTTTCGATTTTGTCGAGATGTCAGTTGATGAAAGCGATGCACGTCTGGCACGGCTTGACTGGAGTCGTGAACAGCGTTTGGCATTGGTGAACGCCATTGCCCAAACCGGCGTGCGCGTCCCCTCGATGTGCCTAAGCGCGCATCGCCGTTTCCCTTTGGGTTCTGAAGACGACAGCGTTCGTGCTCAAGGCCTAGAAATCATGCGCAAGGCTATTCGCTTGGCACAAGACGTCGGCATTCGGGTGATCCAGCTCGCAGGGTACGACGTTTACTATCAAGAAGCCAACAACGCGACCCGCGAACGCTTCCGCGCAGGATTGAAACAGTCGGTCGAGATGGCTAGCCGTGCTCAGGTCACGTTGGCCATGGAAATCATGGACTACCCGCTGATGAATTCAATCAGTAAAGCTATGGGCTATGCCCATTATCTGAATAATCCTTGGTTCCAGCTCTATCCAGACATCGGCAATCTCTCTGCGTGGGATAACGATGTGCAAATGGAATTACAGGCTGGAAGCGGCCACATTGTGGCGGTTCATGTCAAAGATACTCAGCCAGGCGTATTCAAAAACGTACCGTTTGGTACCGGCGTCGTTGATTTTGAACGCTGTTTTACCACCCTCAAAGAAACCGGCTACTGTGGCCCTTATCTGATTGAAATGTGGAGTGAAACGGCTGCCGATCCGGTCAAAGAAGTTAAGGCCGCACGCGACTGGGTGAAACAACGTATGACCAACGCCGGGCTTCAGGTTGAGGAGACTCTCTAATGCAGCAGCTCAAACAGCAGGTTTTTGACGCCAATATGGCCCTCCCTCATTACGGTCTGGTCACGTTCACATGGGGCAACGTCAGCGCGATCGATCGCGAGCGCGGTTTGGTAGTTATCAAGCCGAGCGGCGTGCCGTATGAAACCATGCAGGCTGAAGACATGGTGGTGGTAGATCTTCAGGGCAATATCGTCGAAGGCCGCTATCGTCCCTCCTCCGATACGCCGACGCACCTTGAACTCTACCGCCGCTATCCACACCTCGGCGGCATTGTGCACACCCATTCCACTCACGCTACCGCATGGGCGCAGGCAGGGTTATCCATTCCCGCGCTTGGCACTACCCATGCAGACTATTTCTTTGGTGATATCCCCTGCACTCGCGCCCTAACCGCCGCTGAAGTTGCAGGGGAATATGAGCTCAACACCGGCAAAGTGATTGTGGAAACGCTGGGCGATACCAACCCACTGCATACGCCTGGGATCGTGGTGTATCAGCATGGGCCGTTCTCATGGGGCAAAGATGCCGTCGATGCAGTGCATAACGCCGTCGTGATGGAAGAGGTGGCAAAAATGGCGTGGATTGCCTGTGGTATTAACCCACGGCTACGCCACATTGACGGATATCTGATGAATAAGCATTTCAGCCGCAAACATGGGCCGAATGCCTATTACGGGCAGAAGTAATTCTTTGATATCTAAGGAAGGCTACCATGACAATTAACGCGTTATTTGTGCAAAGCAATCCGGCACGTCGTCGCTATGGTGTGGCAACACTGGTCGGTTTTGCCACGGGGATTATGTCGGCGTTTGTGAAATGGGGGGCTGAAGTTCCCCTACCGCCACGAACGATTACCGATGGCCGCGCTGAGTTTAATCCGCCCTATCTGTTTTTACGTGATTATCTTGGCATCGATCCAACCACGACGGTGTATACGTTCTCAGAACATATTATTAATCCAGTGATGGTGACTCACATTATCTTCTCATTGGTCTTTGCCATCGGCTATTGCATCGTGGCAGAACGTTTCCCAAAGGTGAAAATGTGGCAAGGACTGATGGCGGGAATTATTTCAACGATTGCGGTTCACGGTATTAGTTTCCCCTTGCTGGGGCTCACACCGCCGCTGTCTCAACTCCCCGTTGATGAATATATCTCGGAGATTTTGGGGCATCTCTTTTGGTTCTGGTCAATTGAGCTGATTCGCCGCGATCTGCGTAACCGAATTACCCATGAGCCAGATGCAGAAGTACCTATCACGGCCATGAGTCGGTAAATCTAGTCCATTCTCCTGTAGCCCTCGCTGGCCTTCCCTGTCAAAGGGGAAGGTTAGATGGGGTTAACTACACGCCATACCCCATCATTTTCATAATATTTTGCGCCTGTTGAACGGCCTCTTGGCGATGCGCAACGCCGAGCTTTTGATACAAATTACGAATATGGGTTTTAATGGTGGTTGCGGCAACGTCAAGTTCACCGGCGATTTGTTCATTGCTATAGCCAGAATAAATCAGCCCCAGAACCTGCCATTCTCGCTGGGTTAACGGGCTGGTACGAATCAGCTCCGGCACCTGTGGGTGATTGAGCAGTCGTTCAACAAAGCCCTCATCAAAATGCGCAAACTTATGCCGATGATGCTGGTTGATATCACGCAGAATGCGCTGAGCGCGGTGCTGATCTAGCTCTGGCAGCGTATTGAGCTGCAATAGCTGACGCAGCTGCTGTGCCATCACTTCGCCCTCAACCACGAAATGACTGACAAAACCGGTACGATTAGCCAAACTTAGCGCTTCAATCAATACGCGCAGCGCTTCGCTTTTGCGATCGGTGCTCCAATACAGCAAATTACACAGCAGCAGGTTACGATTGAGATCGCTCACCAAGCGCAAACGCCTGGCCTCTTCGTTTAGCTCATCGAGCACCACTTCGGCTTCTTCATAGCGTCCCAGCAGAATTTGTACTCGCGCAATGTTGCGCCACTGCCCTTGTAGGAAATGGTTATCTGCCCGCGATGGTTTTTCCGCCTGCATCAGCCACTGCGTAGCGGCAGCACGGTCGCCGGTCATCTGCCACGCAATCACCCGCGGCTTGTCGGTATTGGTTTGCCAGTCTCGATGGTAATGACCAGCCTGCAATAAATTCTCACAGCGCCGCAAATATTGGTTAGCGTTGTCCAGATTGCCACGCGCCAAAGAGCACTTGGCTAACATCGCCAAGCATTGCAGCTGCTGCTGTGGTTCATAGTTCGCTAGCACTTCCAGACCTTTACGGGCGGCTTCTTCGGCTTCGTCTAAACGCATCCACGACCACAAAACCTGCGAGCGAATTCGCAACAGGAATTCATGCATCGGCAATTGCTCTAAATGCTGTTCATGGATCAGCTCAAAAGCTTTGTCTTGAGTCTCATAGGCCGCTTGTAAAAAGCCCTGCGCAATGAGAATTTCGCTTTGTTGCAGCATCGCCCACAGCGCGTAATGGTAGGCCTGATGGCGACGCGCAACCTGCTCCGTTTGTTGCATCATCGGCAGCGCACGGGCTAAATCACCTTTGCAGTGGTGGACTTCCCCCATCACCGAACTGGTAACAATACGGCTGTAATAGCTGCTGATCGGCAAATGTTTTAACGCTTCCACGGCCAGCCGTTCGGCATCGTCAGGGCGACCATCGTTGATCGCCACCTGTGCCCGTAATGCATCAAACTCGGCTAACATCACACCATCTATTTCAATTTTCTGCACATGCATTTCATGCTCAGCGCGCTCCAGCAGAGTATTCACCTCGCTGTAACGATGCTGGCTCTGTGCCAGCCACGCTTGTAGCAGCGCCAATCGAGGGTTTTGAATCAGTTTTTCATACGGCAGGGCTTTTAAGCACTCTTCCAGCAACGAAAGCTCGCTTTGATGGAACAGCTCCCATGCATGCTGGAGTAGCACATCGCGCAGCATCTCGACGTCGCCTGCCGCTAATGCATGATGGATTGCCTCGGCGGGAAAGCCCTGATCGAGCCAACCCTGCGCCGCTCGACGATGAAGATCGGGCAAATCTGCTGCCAGTTCCCATTGGCAGCGCTGACGTAAAAAATTGGCAAATAATGGATGGAAGCAAAACCATTCGCCATCGGCGTCCATTCGATGAATAAACAACCCCTGCCGCTCAAGCTCTTCCAACTGCTGTTGACCGTTATCCTCACCGGTTAAGCGAGTCAGCAACACATCATTCATCGAACGCAGCACTGAGCAGCGCAGCAAAAAGTTACGCGTCGTCGCATCAACGCGATCGAGCACTTCATCCACCAAATAATCAGAAAGATGGCTAGCGTTGATCTTCGCTAAACGTCGCGCTGACTCTTGCGCCGTGGTGGTTGATTGGCGCACGGAAAGCGCAATCAGCTGTAGCGCCGTCGGCCAACCTTCAACCTCATCGCACAGCTGATGGCTTTCAGTGTCTGCCATCGGCGCTTTCAAACGATGATTGAAAAATTGTGATGCTTCTTGATGAGTAAAGGCCAGCTGCTTAGTGCCCACTTCTAAAAGCTGCTCGCGCACGCGTAAATTAGCGATGCCCAGTGGGGGAAGCGTGCGTGACAATAAAATGACGGTGAGATTATCTGGCTGATGGCGCAGGAAAAAGCGCATCGCCTCATGGATTTGCGCATTAGTGATCAGATGATAATCATCAATAACCAAGCATAGCGGTGCCGACCAATCTGAAAGCTCAATAAAAAGCTGGGCAAATAACGCCGACAGCGTGGCGTACTGATGTTTTTGGCTCATTGCTTCGCTTTTGCTGCAATGTCCGCCGGTAGCTTGCTGCAAGGCCGCAATCAGATAGCTGGCAAAGCGCTCGGGCTGGTTGTCGCTCTCATCTAAAGAGAACCAACCTAAATGCGCATTTTCCTCTGCCCACTGCGCTAATAGCGTGGTTTTACCATACCCCGCCGGCCCATTAACCAGCACCAGACGGTAGTTACCGGCTGACGCAAGCTTGGTTAATAACCGTTCGCGTACCACCGTATTTTGCAGTCGCACAGGGCGACTTAATTTCGACGGAATGAGCATGGTAAATTCCCACAAAGAAAGCCCAAAGCAAACCACAGCAATATATAAGTTTTAAATATTGCTTAATTATTTCGCGCTTCGTAATTAATTAGTCCTGTTTAACTTGGGATATCACACCAATTAATGCAACAGAGCATGACGACTAGGTAGCAGGAAATTGCAGTCGATCACACTTCTCACATCTTCTTACATCTTTGCTGAGAAAATGACTCAGTACGGTTTCATTGATTCTCTGTTTAGGTTAGCGCTTCATCTTTTTCTCTTGCTGGCGCGAAGCCGCATTTCAGCACGGCTTCCCTCGACATAGGAACATTTTTGCTCCTATTCTTAATCCTTTAGTTGCGAGTTTATTGCACAGCCTTTGTCGATTTTATGGGCTACATCTTGGTAATCAGAGCTGAATTTACACGCCTGTGACGCGGAATATAACGGGTTTGGATCACAGTTTTGCCTACGCCCCGCCCCTCCTCCCCGCCTCATCCCCCTTCGGGAGGATGTTATAAAACCGGTGGGTCGGCAGGATAACGTCAATTCCTGAACTTTATGCTTTGAGAGAGACTGATATGTCGCACATACCATTTGATAAGGACGTATTCTTGGCGGCGCTGACCCGCCAATGGCAGCACTTCGGACTAACCGCATCAAACCAGATGACGGAGCATCAATGGTGGCAGGCTGTGAGTGCGGCAATTGCCGAGCAGCTGTCTGCATTACCGCAGCCAAAGGCCGTGGCAAAAAGCGAACTGCGCCATGTTAACTACCTATCCATGGAGTTTCTGATTGGCCGCTTAACCGCAAACAATTTGATTAATCTGGGCTGGTATGACGCCGTAGAAAAAGCTCTCGCAGCGCATGACGTTCTGCTCAGCGATTTATTGGAGCAAGAAACCGATCCCGCGTTGGGCAACGGCGGCTTAGGTCGTTTAGCGGCCTGCTTCTTGGACTCCATGGCAACCGTTGAACAACCGGCAACAGGCTATGGCTTGTGCTATCAATATGGCCTCTTCCGTCAGTCCTTTAGCGAAGGTCACCAGATGGAGGCGCCAGACAACTGGGAGCGCGAAAGCTACCCGTGGTTCCGCCATAACAGCGCCCTGAACGTAGACGTTAACTTTGGCGGTAAGCTGGTCAAACAGCCAGACGGTTCAATGCGATGGCAGCCAGCGCTCACGCTGCGCGGCGAAGCATGGGATTTACCGATTCTGGGCTATCACAACGGCGTGAGCCAACCGCTACGCCTGTGGCAGGCCACTCATGCGCACCCGTTTGATTTGACTAAGTTCAACGATGGCGAGTTCCTCAAAGCAGAAAGCGACGGTATTGAAGCTGCCAAGCTCACCAAAGTGCTTTACCCCAATGACAACCATCAGGCCGGTAAACGCTTACGCCTGATGCAGCAATATTTCCACTGCGCCTGCTCCGTGGCTGACATTCTGCACAAACACCATCTGGCAGGCCGCAAGCTGGCCGACTTACCGAAATATGAGGTGATTCAGCTCAACGACACGCACCCAACAATTGCGATCCCCGAACTGCTGCGCGTGCTGCTAGACGAACATCAAATGTCGTGGGATGAAGCGTGGGCCATCACCAGCAACACCTTTGCCTATACCAACCATACGTTAATGCCTGAAGCGCTGGAATGCTGGGACGAGCGCTTAGTTCGCAGCCTGCTGCCACGCCACTTTGACATCATCAAGCAGATCAATGCGCGCTTCAAAAAACTGGTTCAAAAGCAATGGCCTAACGATGAAGCGGTATGGGCTAAACTGGCCGTTCACTACGATAAACAAGTGCGCATGGCTAACCTATGCGTGGTGGGCGGTTTTGCGGTCAACGGCGTTGCCCAGCTGCATTCTGATTTAGTGGTTAAAGATCTGTTCCCTGAATACCACCAGCTCTGGCCCAACAAATTCCATAACGTCACCAACGGCATCACGCCGCGCCGTTGGCTAAAACAGTGTAATCCTGCGCTGGCGAGCCTTATCGACAAGACGCTGAAAAAAGAGTGGGCTAACGATTTAGACGTGCTCAAAGGCCTTGAATCCTATGCCGACGATGCGAAGTTCCGCCAAAAATATCAGGCCATCAAGCGTGACAACAAAATCGCATTAGCCAAATACGTTAAAAACGTGATGGGTCTGGAGCTTAATGTCGATGCGATCTTTGATGTGCAAATCAAACGCCTGCACGAATACAAACGCCAGCACCTGAATCTCTTGCACATTCTGGCGCTCTATCACGAACTACGCGACAACCCTCAGGCTGACCGCGTACCACGCGTTTTCCTGTTCGGCGCAAAAGCCGCTCCTGGCTACTATTTGGCTAAAAATATTATCTACGCGATCAACAAAGTCGCGGAGAAGATCAATAACGATCCGCTGATGAAAGGACGTCTTCAGGTCGCATTCATTCCTGACTATCGTGTTTCTGTCGCCGAGCTCATGATCCCTGCGGCTGATATCTCTGAGCAGATCTCCACGGCGGGCAAAGAGGCCTCAGGCACCGGCAACATGAAGCTCGCCCTCAACGGCGCATTAACCGTCGGCACGCTGGATGGTGCGAACGTCGAAATTGCGCAGGAAGTGGGTGAGGAAAATATCTTTATCTTCGGCCAAACCGTAGAGCAGGTGAAAGCCACGCTCGCCAAAGGCTATCAGCCTAAGGCGATTTATCGTAAAGATAAGCAGCTGAAATTGATTCTGGATGAGTTGGCAAAAGGTCATTACAGCAACGGCGATAAGCAAGCGTTCGATCAAATGCTGCATAGCCTGTTAGACGGCGGTGACCCTTACTTAGTCTTGGCTGATTTTGCTGACTACTGCCGCGCGCAAAAGGAAGTGGACGTCTTGTATCGCGACCAAGAGCAATGGACACGCGCCACAATTTTAAATACCGCACGCGTCGGTATGTTCAGCTCTGACCGGTCAATCCGCGATTACCAGAAGAGAATCTGGCAGGCAAAGCGTTAAGGAGCTGTTCCATGCAAGAGAAAACAACGCCACCAATGGAACAAATAACGGAGCACCAGCAGGCCGAGCGGAAGCTGCTGGAAAGTCTGGCGGCGGAAGCCGGTATCGCGGCCAGCTATATCAATGCTCATGGCAAACAACAGGCGATCAGTGCAGAAACCAAGCAGCGCCTGCTGGAAGCGATGCATCCCTTCACGCCGACTCAGGTCGGCTCACCGGTTCCGCCGGTGATGGTGTTTACCCAAGGCCGCCCATGCATTCTCAATCTTTATATCACCGGAGAATACACTTGGACGCTCGCGCTAGAAGCCCACTCGTCAGATAAATCGGCACCTACCGCGACTCGTTTCCAAGGAAAAATACAGCGACGCAAAACGCTGACGCTGCCGCGTGACCTACCGCTGGGCTATCATCAGCTCACGTTAAGCGATGAAACGCAGCAGTGGACTTGCCAGATTATCGTGACACCTCAACGCTGTTATGAGCCAGACGCCTTGCTGACCGGCCGTAAACTTTGGGGTGCCTGCGTACAGCTTTATACGCTGCGATCTGATAATAATTGGGGCATCGGCGATTTCGGCGATCTCAAACAGATGGTGCTAAACGTGGCGAAGCGTGGCGGAGCGTTTGTCGGCCTTAATCCGATCCATTCGCTCTACCCTGCTAACCCAGAAAGTGCCAGCCCCTACAGCCCATCCTCGCGTCGCTGGTTGAACGTGGCCTACATTGATGTCAACCAAGTCGAAGAGTTTAAGCTCAGTGACGAAGCACAAACGTGGTGGAACAATACTGAAACGCAGCGACGCCTAAGCGAAGCTCGCGCCAGCGAATGGGTCGATTATTCCAGCGTTATCTCGCTAAAGATCAATGCGCTACAGCGCGCATTCCCCGCGTTTATCCAGCAGAAAGGCAGCCATAAGCGCCTGAAAGCGTTCCGTCAGTTTGTTGAACAAGGCGGTCATAGCCTGTACCAGCAAGCAGCGTTCGATGCATTACATGCGCATCTGAATGCCCAAGATCCCACCATGTGGGGCTGGCCAGTATGGCCCGATAATCTGCGCAGCGCAGACAGCAGCAGCGTAGCCGATTTTTGCCGTCAGCACGCGGATAAAGTCGATTTCTACCTCTGGCTGCAATGGCTCGCCTACAGCCAGCTTTCAGAATGTTTCGAAGTTTGCCAGCAACAAAAGATGCCGATTGGGCTGTATCGCGATCTCGCCGTTGGCGTCGCCGAAGGTGGTGCTGAAACTTGGGGTGAAACCGGGCTATATTGCCTGAAAGCCTCGGTAGGCGCACCGCCGGATATTCTTGGCCCACTGGGGCAAAACTGGGGACTTCCGCCGATGGATCCCCACGTGATGGCAGCGCGGGCCTATCAGCCGTTCATTGATATGCTGCGCGCGAACATGACCTGCTGCGGCGCATTACGTATCGATCACGTCATGTCGATGCTGCGCCTGTGGTGGATCCCCTATGGCGAAACCGCCGATAAAGGCGCCTATGTGCGCTATCCGGTTGATGATTTACTGGCCATTTTAGCGCTAGAAAGCCAGCGCAATCAGTGCATGGTTATCGGTGAGGATCTCGGCACGGTGCCCGTTGAAATCATCGCTAAACTGCGTGATTGTGGCGTCTACTCCTACAAAGTCCTCTATTTTGAGCACGATCAGGAAAACAGTTTCCGCGCGCCGCAGTCATACACCGTACAAGCGATGGCAACCATCACCACCCACGATCTGCCAACGCTGCGCGGCTATTGGCAAGCCGATGATTTGCATTTGGGCAGGGAGCTGGGGCTTTATCCCGATCTTGAGGTGCTGAGAAAACTGCATCAGGATCGCGAGGCGGCTAAGCAAGGATTGCTAGATGGTCTGCATCAATATGGCTGTATACCGCAAAAGGTTGGGCGACGAGCTGACCGCTTAGCCATGAGTCCGGTCCTCAACCGTGGTTTGCAGCGTTACGTGGCGGATAGCGCCAGCGCTTTACTCGGCCTACAGCCAGAAGATTGGCTGGATATGGAAAAGCCCGTCAATATTCCGGGTACCAGCGACCAATATCCTAACTGGCGGCGTAAGCTTACCCAAACCCTAGAACAGATGTTTAGCGATCCTGATATTAATCTGCTTATCAGCGATTTAGATAAACGCCGCCGCAAGGTTTCTGCGGCTTAACTCAACGTCTCTGCCAATAGACCGTGAAAACGATTTTCGCGGTCTATTTTTCCGCTAATACTTTTTTCCCATTCGATATCACAAAAAATAACCCTCCGTTTAGCAAATGTATCTAGAAAAGCTGGCTATGCTTAAAAATGGTTAATTTATAAGTTAGCCACCCAATAAAAAAGCCAGCAGGCGGTGATGCTGTAGCGATTTGTGCCTTTGTGTTTTTACTCAAAAATTATCGAGTAACACTCACAAAAAATATTCTGAATGGCGGGCATGATGTCTATTAGCAATTATTCAGAAACGAATGATTGAATGATGGATTCATGCTGTGAATCTAAGGAAGAATGCCATGTCCGTACTTCCCAGCAGTCAAATGCTGCAACAGCTTCTAGCGGGTCATTGTGCTGACCCTTTTTCTATCTTAGGCATGCATCAAACCTCCAAAGGTTTGGTGGTACGCGCTCTGCTGCCTGATGCAACGTCCGTGCAGGTGCTCGACCGCAAAACAACGCGTATGGTTGCTCAGCTTGATCTGATCGACGAACGCGGCTTTTTTACGGGCCTGTTGCCTCGCCGTAAAAATCCGTTTGATTATCTGCTCAACGTCGCATGGAACGATCATCAACAAATTATTGAAGACCCCTACCGTTTTGGCCCCTTACTCGGCGAAGTCGATAATTGGCTGCTCACCGAAGGTAAACATCTACGTCCCTATGAAAGTTTAGGTGCCCACCCCACGCATCTGGCTGATATCAGCGGCGTCAGCTTTGCCGTTTGGGCACCGAATGCGCAGCGGGTTTCCGTGGTTGGCGAATTTAATTTTTGGGACGGCCGCCGCCATCCCATGCGTATCCGACAAGAGAGCGGCATTTGGGAGCTTTTCATTCCCGGCGTGCAGGCGGGTCAACTGTATAAATTCGAGCTTATTGATGCACATGGCAACACCGTGCTTAAAGCCGATCCCTATGCCTTTGAAGCACAAATGCGTCCAGATACCGCCTCGCTAGTGACCCCATTACCAGACAAAGTTCCACCGGATGCAAAACGCAGCGCGGCTAATCAGCTCAACGCGCCGGTCTCCATCTATGAAGTGCATTTAGGCTCATGGCGACGCCACAGCGATAACAACTTCTGGCTCAGCTATCGTGAAATGGCAGAACAGCTGGTGCCCTACGTCAAAGACATGGGCTTCACCCATATCGAACTGCTGCCGATTAACGAACACCCGTTCGATGGCTCATGGGGCTATCAGCCGCTGGGCATGTACGCGCCAACTCGCCGTTTCGGTACGCCAGAAGACTTCCGCTACTTTATGGATAAAGCCCATGAAGCGGGGATCAACGTGCTGCTGGATTGGGTTCCCGGCCATTTCCCTAGCGATACTTGGGGGCTGGCAGAGTTCGACGGCACCGATTTATATGAATATTCAGATCCGCGCGAAGGCTATCATCAGGATTGGAACACCTTGATTTATAACTATTCACGCTATGAAGTGCGCAATTTCTTAGCCGGAAACGCGCTGTACTGGATGGAGCGTTACGGCATTGACGGCCTGCGCGTAGACGCCGTTGCGTCGATGATCCACCGCGATTACAGCCGCAAAGAGGGAGAATGGATCCCAAACTGCTTCGGCGGAAACCATAACCTCGAAGCCATCGATTTTCTGCGCTATACCAATAAAACCATCGGTGAACAGCGCCCCGGCGCCGTCACGATGGCAGAAGAGTCCACCGATTTTCCCGGCGTTACGCTGCCGCCAGACGCCAACGGTTTGGGCTTCCATTACAAGTGGAATATGGGCTGGATGCACGACACGCTGGACTACATGAAGCTCGATCCGGTCCATCGTAAATATCACCATAACTTAATGACGTTTGGCTTGCTGTACGCATGGAGTGAAAACTTCGTACTGGCGCTGTCGCATGACGAAGTCGTGCACGGTAAACGCTCCATGCTCGACAAAATGCCCGGCGATGCATGGCAAAAATTTGCCAACTTGCGCGCCTACTACGGCTTTATGTGGGCTCATCCGGGCAAAAAACTGCTGTTTATGGGCTGTGAATTTGCCCAAGGCCGCGAGTGGAATTTCGAGACCAGCCTTGACTGGCATTTGCTAGAAGGTGAAGACAACTGGCACAACGGCGTACAGCGGCTGGTGCGCGATCTCAACCATTGCTATCGAGACTATCCGGCGCTGCATCGCTGGGATTGTGATGCGCGCGGCTTCCACTGGCGCGTCGTCGACGATCATGAGAATTCGGTGTTTGCCTTCGTTCGCCGCGATGAAACAGGCAACGAAGTTTTGGTTGTCAGCAACTTCACGCCGGTACCGCGCGAGCATTATCGCATCGGTGTTGAGCATGCAGGGCACTACCAAGAAATCATGAACACCGATTCTTACTATTACCACGGCAGCAATGTGGGCAATCAAGGCGGCGTTGATAGCCAACCCGTTGGCAGCCACGGCTGTCAATATTCTATTGAGATCGCCGTGCCACCGCTGGCCACGCTCTATTTGCAGCTAGCGCCTCAACCAGCGCCATCCTCGGAGGCTGTGTCTGATGCTAAAACCCGGTAATCCGGGCCCGTTGGGAGCCCACATCACGCCTGAAGGCGTCAATTTTGCGCTCTTCTCGTCTCACGCGACGCGGGTTGAGCTGTGCATTTTTGACAAAACTGGGCATCAGGAATCCTACGAGCTTCCGGCACGCAGCGGCGACGTTTGGCACGGGCTGTTACCTGGGGCAAAAGCGGGGTTGGAATATGGTTATCGCGTTCATGGCTCGTGGCGTCCTGAAAAGGGCCAGCGCTTTAACCCCGCTAAATTGCTGATCGATCCTTACGCTCGCGAACTCACGGGCACATTACCCTTGGACGATCGCCTGTGTGGCGGCCTACACGAGCCAGACTGGCGTGACGATCGCGATGTCGTCCCCCACTGCATCGTGCATGAAGAGATCTACGACTGGGAGAACGATCGTCCCCCTCATGTTTTATGGGGGGATACCGTGATTTATGAAGCTCATGTCCGCGGGCTTACCCAGCAACATCCGGGAATTCCAAAGGAATTACGCGGCAGCTACGCCGCTCTTTCTCATCCGGTGATGATTGAATACCTAAAACGTTTAGGCATTACCGCGTTGGAACTGCTGCCGGTACAGCTTCACGCCGACGAGCCTCGTTTACAGAAAATCGGCCTAACCAACTATTGGGGCTACAACGTTCTCGCCCCTTTTGCCATCGAGCCTAGCTTTCACTCTGGCCGCAGCAAGACCACCCCGTTGAGTGAATTTCGCGACGCGGTCAAAGCGCTGCACGCCGCCGGAATTGAAGTCATTCTCGATGTTGTGTTTAACCATACCGCCGAGCTGGACGAGACCGGCCCGATGGTGTCATTGCGCGGCATCGATAACCGCAGCTATTACTGGCGAAACGCGCAAGGCGCGTTAGAAAACTGGACCGGCTGTGGCAACGCGCTGAGGTTAACGCAGCCGCATAGCGTGCAGTGGGTCATGGACTGCCTGCGCTATTGGGTTGAAGAGTGCCATGTGGATGGTTTTCGCTTTGATTTAGGCACCGTGCTTGGACGCAACGCTGATTTTCATCGGCATGCGCCGTTGTTTATTACCATCGCCCAAGATCCTGTTCTCTCTCGGGTGAAGTTCATCGCCGAACCGTGGGATATCGGCCCCAATGGCTACCAGTTAGGGCATTTTCCTCTCACCTTTTCGGAATGGAACGATCGTTATCGGGATGAAGTTCGCCAGTTTTGGTTACAGGGCTCTGTCAGCGCAGGCGCGTTTGCCGAGCGTTTTGCAGCCTCAAGCCAGTTATTTCGCCATCACGGGCGCGCACCGTCGTCGAGCATTAACCAAATCACCGCTCACGACGGCTTTACGCTGCACGATTTAGTGAGTTTTAACGACAAACATAATCTGGCTAACGGCGAGGAAAACCGCGACGGCACTAACAGCAATTACAGCAACAACCACGGCGTGGAAGGGATAGACGCCGATGAGGACGTTCAGCGCCGAAGAAGCCGTAGCCAGCGGGCATTGCTTGCCACGCTGCTGCTCTCACAAGGCGCACCGATGATTCTGGCCGGAGATGAAATGGGTCACAGTCAGCAAGGCAATAACAATGCGTACTGCCAAGACAATGAAATCGCTTGGCTAGATTGGTCCTGCGCAGATACCGCCTTAACGGAGTACACCGCCTCGCTAATTCAGCTGCGTAAGCGCATACCCGCGCTCTGCGCCAACCGGTGGTGGGATGAAAACGATGGCAACGTGGTCTGGCTGAACGCCCATGCACAGCCGCTCACGCCCGATGAATGGCAGGCTATCGGTCCGTCACTGCTACAGATTCAGCTATCTGGCGACTGGTTAATGATCGTGAATCCAGCGCAGAACGACGCTGAGGTTTGCCTTCCTGCGGGTCATTGGCAAGCGTCTGCGCCATTCAACGCATTGGATACCGTAAACAACACTGAACGCGTGGTCATGCCTGCACACAGCATATGCGTACTGATTCGTTCATAGCCCTACAACGCGCAGTCCAAGGCCTAAAGAGCGGACTGCACGCATAAAAACAAGGAGTCAGAAATGGTTAAGTCAGAAAATCAGAACCAGTTGATGTTGGCCCGTCAATTACCTCAGCAGTCTGTGGCCCTGATTCTGGCAGGTGGCCGCGGCTCTCGCTTGAAGGATCTCACCAAAACGCGTGCGAAACCGGCCGTTCACTTTGGCGGTAAATTTCGTATCGTCGATTTTGCGCTATCGAACTGCATCAACTCAGGCATCCGTCGCATTGGGGTAATCACCCAATATCACTCTCATACCTTGGTGCAGCACATTCAGCGTGGTTGGTCGTTCCTGAACGAGTCAATGAATGAGTTTGTCGATCTCCTGCCCGCTCAGCAGCGCGATGCCTCAGAACATTGGTACAAAGGAACCGCCGATGCGGTGTATCAAAATCTGGATATCATTCGGCGCTATGACGCTGAATTTGTGGTTATTCTTGCTGGCGACCATATCTACAAAATGGACTATTCGCGCATGCTGATCGACCACGTGGAGAGCGGTGCAGAATGTACCGTGGCCTGTATCCCCGTGCCGCGTAGCGAGGCAAGCGAATTTGGTGTGATGGAAGTTGGCGACGATCACCAGATTTTGAAGTTTCTGGAAAAACCACAGAATCCACCCGCCATGCCCGGCAACGAAGATATGTCGCTCGCCAGCATGGGTATTTATGTGTTTAACGCAGAATATCTTTATCAGCTGCTGGAAGAAGACATGAGCCTCACGGATTCCTTCCACGATTTTGGTAAAGACCTGATCCCCAAAATTACCGCTCAGGGAAAAGCATGGGCGCATCCCTTCACGCTTTCCTGCGTTACCAGCACCGACGAGCACGACGTGGCCCCGTACTGGCGCGACGTTGGAACCCTAGATGCCTATTGGCGCGCCAATCTCGATTTGGCTTCAGTCACGCCAGAACTCGACATGTACGACAAACGCTGGCCAATTCGAACCTATATGGAGTCACTGCCGCCCGCCAAGTTTGTCCAAGACCGTTCAGGCAGCCACGGCATGACCATGAACTCCTTGGTATCAGGCGGCTGCATTATTTCAGGCTCCGTGGTCGTTCACTCGGTGCTGTTCCCTCGGGTTCGCGTTAATTCGTTCTGCACCATTGATTCATCTGTTTTATTACCTGACGTCAACATTGGCCGCTCATGCCGCCTACGCCGCTGCATTATCGACCGCGCCTGCGTTCTGCCTGAAGGCATGGTGATTGGCGAAAACGCAGAAGAAGATAGCAAGCGTTTTTACCGCTCTGAAGGCGGCGTTGTCTTGGTCACGCGCGAAATGTTGGCTCGTTTATGAGATGAAATTGTGGATGTAGCTCCCTGCAAACAGAAAAGCGGATGGGAGCAACCGCCACTCTGACTGAGGACTACCGATGTACGTATTGCACGTCTGTTCCGAACTGTTTCCCCTGCTTAAAACAGGTGGATTAGCCGACGTTGTCGGTGCAATGCCTGCTGCGCAAATTGCTCAGGGAGCGAATGTCCGCGTTCTTCTCCCTGGGTTTCCGGCGCTGAAAGAGGGTATCCCTGAAACCCATGAAGTCGCCACGCTGGATACCTTTGCCGGTCGCGTTACGCTGCGTTTTGGTCATTATCAAGGCGTGGGTATCTATTTGATTGATGCCCCGCATCTTTATGACCGCCCCGGCAGCCCGTATCACGATCAGGCGATGTATGCCTACTCTGACAACAATCGGCGTTTCGGTTTGCTGGGATGGGTTGCGGCAGAGCTAGCCAGCGGCTGTGACCACTTTTGGCGTCCACAGGTCGTTCATGCTCATGATTGGCATGCAGGCCTTGCCTGCGCGTATCTGGCGGCGCGTGGTCGCCCTGCTCGCTCTGTATTTACCGTGCACAATCTTGCCTATCAGGGCTTATTTTCAGCCCATCACATGGCTGAGCTGTATCTACCACAGGATTTCTTCCAGATTTATGGGCTGGAATTCTATGGCCAAATCTCATTCTTAAAAGCCGGGCTGTTTTACGCCGATCACGTCACCACGGTCAGCCCTACCTATGCAAAAGAAATCACCCGCCCTGAATTCGCCTATGGCATGGAAGGGCTATTACAGCAGCTTGAACGCGAAGGCAGGCTTAGCGGCATTCTCAACGGCGTTGATGATGCTATTTGGGATCCCGCGACCGATAAACTCATCGCCAACTGCTATCAGCGGGAAAATCTCAAAGAGAAGGCGCTAAACAAACAGCATCTGCAAACCGCCATGGGTTTAGACGTCGATCCGGAGAAACCGATCTTTGCGGTTGTCAGCCGTTTAACCAGCCAAAAGGGATTGGACTTAGTGCTTGAAGCGCTGCCCACGCTATTAAACGGCGGCGGGCAGCTAGCGCTGCTCGGTGCGGGCGACGCTCCTTTACAAGAGGCATTTCTGGCCGCTGCGGCCGCCTATCCCGGTCAGGTTGGCGTGCAAATCGGTTATCACGAAGCCTTCTCACATCGAATCATTGCGGGATCCGACGTTATTTTAGTTCCGAGCCGCTTTGAGCCCTGCGGGCTGACCCAACTGTACGGACTGAAATACGGCACCCTGCCACTGGTGCGCCATACCGGCGGTTTAGCCGACACGGTGAACGACTGCTCGCTGGAAAATCTCTCCGAAGGCAGCGCCAGCGGTTTTGTCTTTAATGATTGTGATGCCAAAGATTTGTCGAATGCGCTACGCCGCGCCTTTGTTCTCTGGACGCGCCCAACGCTGTGGCGCTACGTGCAGCGCCAAGCCATGGCGCAAAACTTCAGCTGGGAAAAAGCGGCCGTGAGCTATTTAGATCTCTACCGCCGACTTTAGCCAGATACAGAATTCATCGGCATGGCTGGCGCTAATTGCATGACTTGCCATCGATGCTGTAACCCATATTTTTCATTATCGGGGTGTACTGATTATGACTTCACCGTTTAGCTATACTTCGCCCGTTGTCAGCGTCGAGGCGCTTAAACACTCGATTGCTTACAAACTGATGTTTGTGGTTGGTAAAGATCCGTCCATCGCTAACCAGCATGACTGGTTAAACGCCACGCTATTCGCGGTGCGAGACAGAATGGTCGAGCGCTGGCTACGTTCCACACGCGCTCAGTTCTCGCAGGATGTACGCCAGGTTTACTACCTTTCTATGGAGTTTTTGCTTGGTCGCACGCTTTCTAACGCCTTAATGGCGATGGGCGTGTATGACGAAACCAAGCAAGCCTTAGACGAAATGGGACTCGACCTTGAAGAGCTTATCGATGAGGAGATCGACCCAGGTCTTGGCAACGGTGGCCTTGGTCGATTAGCGGCCTGTTTTCTCGATTCCATGGCAACGCTCGCCCTACCGGCACGCGGCTACGGTATCCGCTATGAATACGGCATGTTCAAACAGAACATCGTTAATGGGCAGCAGGCGGAGTCCCCCGATAACTGGCTGGAATACGGCAATGCATGGGAGTTTGTGCGGCATAACACGCGCTATCGAGTTCGATTCGGTGGACGTATTCAGCAAGAGGGCAATCGCGCCCGCTGGTTGGAAACTGAAGAAGTGCTGGCGCTAGCTTTTGACCAAATTATTCCAGGCTTTGACACCGATGCGACTAACACTCTGCGTTTATGGTCAGCGCGCGCCAGTAGCGAAATCAATTTAGGTAAGTTTAATCAGGGCGATTACTTTGCCGCGGTAGAGGATAAAAACCACTCGGAAAACGTGTCCCGCGTGCTCTACCCGGACGATTCAACCTATTCAGGCCGTGAGCTGCGCCTGCGTCAGGAGTACTTTCTCGTCTCCGCGACGGTGCAAGATATTCTCCATCATCATTGGCAAACGCATCACACTTTGCAGAATCTCGCCGAGAAAATTGCCATCCACCTGAACGACACCCACCCAGTGCTTTCGATTCCCGAATTGATGCGGCTACTCATTGACGATCATAAATTCACGTGGGAAAGCGCTTGGTCTATCGTGGTGCAGGTTTTCTCCTACACCAACCATACGTTAATGAGCGAAGCCCTCGAAACGTGGCCGGTAGACATGTTGGGCAAAATTTTACCGCGCCATCTACAGCTTATTTTCCAGATCAACGACCATTTCCTGAAAGACGTGAAAGAGCAATATCCTAATGATGATGCGTTGCTGTCACGCGTTTCTATTATCGATGAAACCAATGGCCGTCGCGTGCGTATGGCATGGTTGGCGGTGATTGCCAGCCATAAAGTAAACGGTGTATCTGAGCTGCATTCCGAACTGATGGTGCAATCACTGTTTGCCGATTTTGCTCGTCTGTTCCCGAACCGTTTCTGCAATAAAACCAACGGCGTCACTCCACGTCGCTGGCTGGCGCTGGCTAACCAGCCGCTGTCAAAAGTGCTGGATGAAAACATCGGACAAAGATGGCGCACCGATTTAAGCCAGCTTAATGAGCTGTTAGCGCACATCGACTACCCGACCTTCATTCGCGATGTGCAACAGGCCAAGCTGCACAATAAAAAACAGCTCGCCGTATACGTCGCGCAAAAGCTTAATGTAGTGCTAGATCCTAATGCGCTATTCGACGTGCAGATCAAAAGGATCCACGAATATAAGCGCCAATTGCTGAACGTGTTGCATGTCATCACCCACTACAATCGTATCCTGCAAGATCCTGAAAACGATTGGACACCACGGGTGAAGATCTTTGCCGGTAAAGCGGCCTCGGCCTATTACAACGCTAAGCAAATAATCCATTTGATCAACGATGTGGCTAAAGTGATCAACAACGATGAGCGCATCAAAGGCAAGCTCAAAGTTGTTTTCATCCCTAACTATGGCGTCAGTTTGGCACAGATGATTATTCCAGCCGCCGATCTTTCAGAGCAGATTTCCACGGCGGGCACCGAAGCATCGGGTACTAGCAACATGAAATTTGCGCTCAACGGCGCATTAACTATCGGCACGTTAGACGGCGCAAACGTGGAAATGCTCAAGCACGTAGGTGAAGAGAATATCTTTATCTTCGGCAATACCACCGAGCAGGTTGAAGCGCTGCGTAATAATGGCTATAACCCGCGCCAAATCTACGAACAGGATCCTGAGCTAAACCAAGCGCTCACCCAAATTGCGACGGGCGCCTTCAGCCCTGAAGATCCGCGCCGCTATGCAAGCCTCTTTGATTCATTGGTGAACTTCGGCGATCACTATCAGCTACTGGCGGATTACCGTAGCTATATTGATACACAAGACAAAGTGGATGAGCTTTATAAAACGCCAAATGAATGGACACACCGCGCGGTGATGAATATCGCCAATATGGGATATTTCTCGTCTGACCGAACGATTCAGGAGTACGCGGATGAGATATGGAATATTAAAGCGGTGAAGTTGTAGAGAACGAAGAAAAGACCCCCTTTCAGCCTCCCCCTTCGCAGGGGGAGGAGCCGATTGAGGATCTTACAAGCATCACCGAACAGTGCCCTCCCCTGTGAAGGGGAGGGCTAGGGTGAGGTCATGCAGTCATTATGACTTATGCTCTGCCAGCCACTGCGCGACGCGCTGTTTCTGGGCATCATCCAGCCACATACCTAACTTGGTTCGGCGCCAGATCGCATCATCAAGCTCAACCACCCACTCTTCGGCAACCAGATAACGCAGCTCAGCTTCATACAGATGATGGCCAAAGTGCTCGCCCAGATCTTCCAGCGATTGCGCAGTTCCGATCAGTTGTTCAGCGCGAGTGCCGTAAGTGCGCACGTAGCGGCGGGCTAACGCTTCTGGCAACCACGTAAAGCGGCGACGCAGCTGCGCAGCATAGCTATCACGATCGGTGCCTAAATCGCCCCCCGGCAATACACCGTTTTTAGTCCATGCAGGACCACAGTTATCGTAATAACCAGACAGTTTTTCTAGCGCATGTTCAGCCAGTTTACGATAGGTGGTGAGCTTACCGCCAAATACGGAAAGCAGCGGCGCTTTACCATCCTGATCGTGCACGTCGAGCGTATAGTCACGGGTGATCGCCTGTGGAGAATCTGATTCGTCATCACACAGCGGACGCACACCGGAATAAGTCCAGACGATGTCGTCTTTACTCAACTGTTTCTTGAAGTGATCGTTATAAACCTTCAGCAGGTAATTCACTTCATTATCATCAATCTTCACATCATGCGGATCGCCGTTATATTCCACGTCGGTAGTCCCGATGATAGAAAACTCATCCATCCACGGGATCACAAAGACGATACGATGATCTTCGTTTTGCAGGATATAAGCCTGCGGCTGATTATGGACACGCGGAACCACAATATGGCTGCCTTTGATCAGACGAATACCATAAGGAGATTTCAGCTCCAATCCATTATCGAAGAAATGTTTAACCCATGGGCCGGTGGCATTCACCAGACCTTTGGCACGCCAGGTAAAGACTTCACCCGTGTCTGCGTTTTTGGCTTCAACCACCCACAATCCATTTTCACGATAGGCACGAGTGACCTGAGTACGAGTGCGAACTTCACCACCCCGCACCACAACTTCTTGCGCGTTTAACAGCACCAGACGAGCATCATCAACCCAGCAATCTGAATACTCAAACCCACGCGTTAAGCTGGATTTCAAGACTGATTCAGGGCCAAAGCGCAGGCCTTTGCTGCTTGGTAAGCTGGTACGTTTGCCCAAATGATCATAAAGGAACAAGCCTGTACGAATCATCCAAGCTGGGCGCAAATGTGGCTGATGTGGTAAGCGGAAACGCATCGGGAAGGCGATATGCGGCGCAAGTTTCAGCAGAACTTCACGCTCTGCCAAGGCTTCGCTCACCAAACGAAACTCATAGTGTTCCAGATAGCGCAGGCCACCGTGGATTAATTTGGAGCTCGCAGATGACGTGGCACAGGCCAAATCTTTTGCCTCCAGCATCAGAACGGAAAGCCCGCGTCCTGCCGCATCCGCAGCGATACCGGCACCGTTAATGCCACCACCGATAACGATCAAGTCTTTGGTTTCCACTTTCCCCTCCGGATGCTCGAAACAGTTCTAATTTTGTCGTTGATGATAGAAAAACAACCGAACAATGTTCGTTTACGAGCATTATAATACTCACAAACCAACATTAGCGCCAGAAATTAACCAAACAAAAACATTTCAGCGTGATGAAGATAACAGTTGAGAGATAATAAAATTACATACTGTGTGGGTATTAGAAAGCATAGCCGCCCAAGCTGATAAACTTAGGCGTCGAAAGGGAAAGACTAGTTACGAATTTCTTCGAGCAATTCTGGATATTTATCAAGCAATTTTAACAACTTGATGGTCGATACATGGGGCAGCGCTTTGCCTGTTTCGTAGCGCGAAAATGCGTTCACACCGCCGCCAAAGATCTCACCGGCTTCACTTTGGGAAAGGTTCAGCTTTTTTCGCATTGCCACCACGTACTCAGGATCGATGATGGAAGCATTAACCTGCTTGTTGAACTCCGTCAAAATGCTGTCGATACGCAGAGACTCTTCTTTAAAAATCACACCTTCCCCGCAGTCTAAACACCAGTCAGCGCCCCATGCCTTGATTATCATCGTTTGGCCTTTATAGGTGTAGGGAGTATCACGGTACTCCTTCACCGTGTTGGACGATCCACATTCAGGACATATCATCATCTAGCTCCTTAAAAGACACGATTAACACTTCATCCACTACCGTTAGTTTCAGATAGAGAGATACCTTTTCCAGATGGCAGTGGTACACATCCTGCCAAATTTTGTGGTTTTGATACGTTGTCATACTTTTATAAAAGTCTTTAGCAGATAACTCACTCACGACTCGATACATATCTGCACAGCTAAAATCGAGGCGCTTCGCATTCAAATAAGCGACTTTTGTGGCTTTAATCATCCCCTTCCCAATCAAGTTCCGTACCTTTTCCAAGCTACAATGCGGCGTTCGCTTCTCCATCGGCTCTCCTTAGCAATATAACCTAATAGGTTAATTTGATCGATTAATAAACCATCAATAACAATTTATTGGAGCTTAAAATTGACTCAAGGACAGCCGCACGTAACTGCGAAACCGATTCAGAGAAATTCGTGAGACTTACAGCGCTGCAGGCGCTTTTGGAATCCACCGCGCATTAAAAAGCTATGGGAAAAGACAAAGCAAAACGCACAGACCAAACTGGCTCTGTGCGTTTAGAAATAGAGAGGGAAAGGCTTAGCAGATTTCGAGCTGAACTTCGTGCTGCTCAATGATTTTCTGAATACTGGCCGGTGGCTGTTCATCGGTGAACAGGTAATCAATCAGATCCATGTTGCCTAGATTCACCATCGCATTACGGCCGAATTTAGAATGGTCAGTCACTAAAATGACGCAGCGTGAGTTTTCGATAATAGCGCGCTTGGTGCGTACTTCATGGTAATCAAACTCCAGCAATGAGCCGTCCATATCAATACCGCTGATGCCAAGAATGCCGTAGTCCAAACGAAACTGAGAGATAAAATCTAGCGTGGCTTCGCCCATGATGCCACCGTCACGGGTTCGCACTTCGCCACCCGCCAGTATCAATCGAAAGTCTTCTTTGCCCATCAGCAAAGTCGCAACGTTAAGGTTGTTGGTGACGACACGCAAATTACGATGATTCAGCAATGCATGCGCGACCGCTTCCGGCGTGGTGCCAATATCAATAAACAGCGTGGCACCATCAGGGATCAGGCTGGCAACGTGCTGTGCGATACGCGCTTTTTCCGCCGACCACATGATTTTGCGATCGTGATAAGCCGCATTCACCGAGCTGGATGGAAGTGCTGCGCCACCGTGATGACGCTGAATTTTGTTTTGCTCCGCCAAGTCGTTCAGATCGCGGCGAATCGTCTGCGGGCTCACCGCAAAGTGCTCGACCAACTCTTCCGTGCTCACATATCCTTGCTGGCGAACGAGATCGATTATCGCGTCATGGCGCTGTGTCTGCTTCACATCAATTCCCCTGAGTTACCGGATGTCCGGCGGTTAGACGTTGCTCTTACGCTGATGTCTTGCGCTGATGATGGGCATCCCAAAACGCCATCAACAGTCCAATCACTAAGCCTGCAATATGCGCACCGTTTGCGACCGACATTCCAAACCAATCAAAATGTCCGGCCACCAGCCATAGCACTGAAAAAACCATCAGGCCCCGTGGCATATTGATACCCATTTGCGGAGCGCGTTCACCACACCACCACACATAGCCCATCAACGCATACACGACGCCAGACAGACCACCAAAATTAGACCCACTAAACAGTGACTGCGCCCAGCCGCTCATAAAGGCAGCAACTAACGCAATTTGCAACAGCTTGCCTGCACCTAAGCGTTTTTCAACCTGCCCACCAAGATACCACCACCACATGAGATTAAAGATGATGTGCACCGCTGAGAAATGCAAAAACGCATGGCTCACCCAGCGCCAAACCTGAAAATATTGGCTTGAATCTGCGGGCCACGCTAGCCAGTTCATGACGGTTTCATCACCCAGCATTAGCATTAACAGATAGACCACTACGCAGATAGCCGTAACTCCTACCGTTAAGGGGCCGGTCTGTCGGGTAAAACTTTTCAGATAGCTAAAGCTGCCATATTTCAAGCCGCTGTGCGTTGATCCCGCATGCCAGCTGGCCGCCTGATAGCGTGGATGCAAAGGCTCTTGCAAAAAGCGCGCAAGCTCTTGTTCAACCTGCGTCTGTTGAGCGTCGTCAGCGAGCCAAAGCACAACCTCGTCGTTGTGTACTTCTAACTCTAAACGCACGCCCTGCGTCGCCATATAATCAATAAACGCCTGCGCCAGCCTTGGGTTAGGCAGGGAAATAATACGAACCATGAATACCTGCTTGTTAAAATTGGCACCCTACTGATGCCTAATTGGCGCTACAGGGATGAGCTCTCGACCTGCTGCGGATAAGCACGGGCCCATGCTTCAAATCCGCCATCGATGCTGTATACCTCTTCAAATCCTTGGTGCAGCAAATACTGCGCTGCGCCACGGCTGCTATTACCGTGATAGCACATCACCATCACCGGTGTATCGAATTCATTGTTTTGCATAAAGTTTTGCAGCGTTTCATTGGTCAAATGAAATGCGCCTTGGGCATGCCCGGCGGCATAGCTCTGCGGATCGCGAATATCCACCAACGCTACACCCGATTGTTGTAACTTTTGCTGTGCTTGTTCAACTGAAATAACGACAAACTGTTCCATAACACCATTCCATTACTGTATTCAAATTGCCCGCATTGTAACGAACATGTTACTGACAAAAAACCGCATTAAGCATATGGAATTGTTGCTAAAACCGTAGGACACAACAACCTAAAGACCATCAAGAGATTGCGGTTTTTAGCCAGAAATGCAAGAACTAAACGAACGATTACGAAAATTCATGGTATTTAATCGCTCATTTTTCCCTTCTCTTGCCACGCAAACCAAGGCGAAATGCCATAGACTTAAGGGAATAGCATCACAGGAGGTCTTATGAAAAACCTAATTCGTGCTGTGCTCCCCGCTCTGTTGCTTTCTCCATTGTCACTTTTTTGCAGTGTAAATGCCTATGCGCAGTCGGCCGTCATACAGCAGCAACAGCAAATGATCCAACAACAGCAACAAGGTTTCCAAAACCAAAACAGCAGTTTCAATCAACAGCAGCTGCGTAATACGCAAACTCAAATCCAGCGAGATAACCAAGCGCAGCAGATACACCAGTTGAATGAAAACATGCGTCTGAATGCCGATCAGCAGTGGCAGAATAACAATCAGCAACGCATGCTCAATAATCAGAATCGCCAGCAACGTCAACAGCAGCTACAACTTAATCAAATGGATCAGCAGAAAAAAGTGAATAATCAAAGAATGCTGAACCAGCAGAATACCGTGGATCAGAATAGAAAAAATAACGGTGGGCAGTAGGCCATATATATTGAATGACCCCACCCTAACCCTCCCCTTCGCAGGGGAGGGAACTGTTCGGTGATGTTTATAAGTATCTAGATCTGCCCCTCCCAAGCCAAGGAGGAGGTTGGGAGGGGGTCAGCTCCCCAATTTAAACGGATTCACGGTCTGCAAAATCAGCACCAATCACATCAATTTTATCAGTACAGATGCAATCAACGCCCCAATCCAGCAGCAATCGGGCGCGTTTCGGGTTATTCACCGTGTACACCAGAATACGCAGCCCGGCAGCTTTGATATCCGCAACGCGTTCCGCAGTCAGCTCATTGTGATCGATATGCAATGAAACGCAGCCTAAGCGCGTGGTTAACGCCAGCCACTCTTCATTCCATGTTTCAAGCAGCAAACCGCGTGGCAATTCAGGAACCGCTTCTTGCGCCGCGGCCAATGACTCAACCGAAAAAGAGGAGAGCAAAGGCGGAACCGGATGCGTTGCCCATAGCGTTTTCGCCGCTAGTGCAACGACCCGCCCTGTTTCACGTTCAACGCCGGTCGTGGGTTTAATCTCAATATTCGCCGCTAGGCCAAATTCACGACAGCGATCGGCAACCTGCGAGAGCAGCGGCAAAGGTTCATCGCGGAACGCGCGGCCAAACCAGCCTCCGGCATCGAGACTCACCAGTTTTTCCCAAGGCAAATCACCGGCGACGCCCCAACCATTAGTGGTACGTTCCAGATTATCGTCGTGCAGCAAAAAAATTTGCCCATCGGCGCTAAGTTTGGCATCAAACTCAATCATTTTATGCCCATACTCCGCGCCAATATCAATGGCCGCTAAGGTGTTCTCTGGCGCCAGTTTGCCACCACCGCGGTGGGCGATAATTTTTGGATAGGGCCAATATGTTGTCATCTTGTACTCCGCCATAAAGGCTTTACTTCAGGTTCACGGCTCAATACGCAAACCGGTTGTTATATCGAAGAAATGCAGGTTTTCCTGTGGCAGAACCAACCGCAGTTCGCTTCCTGACTCAGGGAGAATTTGATGAGGCAAGCGCAGGATCACGCCGTGCTCCCCCCACTGCCCGTGCGCTAGATTATCGGCGCCCAGCAGCTCCAGCGTCATTACCGTAAACGGGTTTCCGCCTTCTGACTCAAACGCACGACGCAGATGCTCAGGACGAATACCGAGCGTCAGCGCTTGCCCTGCCAGCTTGTTCAATGGCTGTTCTAACCGCAGCTGCGGGCCATTGTTAACCTCGAAAGTCAGTCCGTCTGCGCTAATCTGACCATCAAGCAAATTCATCGCAGGCGATCCCATAAAACCAGCGACAAAGCGACTGGCTGGGCGATGATAAATCTCGGTCGGCGTTCCTATCTGCTCAGCGACACCCTTGTTAAGCACAATCACGCGCTGGGCGAGCGTCATGGCCTCAACCTGATCATGCGTCACATATAGGCTGGTCGTTTTTAAGCGGCGGTGCAACTGTTGCAGCTCAAGGCGCATCTGAACGCGCAGTTTTGCATCAAGATTGGATAACGGTTCGTCGAACAGGAATACCGCTGGCTCACGCACGATTGCGCGCCCCATCGCGACTCGCTGGCGTTGCCCGCCAGATAGCTCGCTTGGCTTGCGGGTTAAGTGCGGCCCTAATTCAAGAATAGCGGCCACCTCTTCCACCTTGGTGCGAATGAGTTCTTTGCCCAAACCGCGAATTTTCAGGCCGTAGGCCATATTATCAAATACGCTCATATGCGGATAAAGCGCATAGTTTTGGAACACCATCGCCACGCCGCGATCTTTAGGTTCTTTATGCGTCACGCGATCGTCATCGATATAAATATCACCGCCGGTGGTTTCCTCAAGCCCGGCGACCATCCTTAGCAGCGTCGATTTCCCACAGCCAGACGGGCCAACCATTACGATAAACTCACCGTCGGCAACATCCAGATCGATCCCTTTGATTATCGCATTCTTGCCGTCATAGCTTTTGCTAACGGTCTGTAATTTTAAACGTGCCATTCAGTTATTTCTCGCTATCAACCAGACCACGGACGAACCAGCGCTGCATACCCAATACCACCAACAGCGGAGGTAATAACGTCATCAGCAATGCGGCCATCACAAGTTGCCACTGCGTTGCGCTTTCTCCACTGGAGATAGCGCTTTTAATACCCGCGACCGCCGTTCCCATTGAGGGATCGCTAGTTATCAGCAATGGCCAAAGATATTGATTCCACCCATAGATAAACGTAATAACAAACAGCGCCGCTAAATTCGTTTTAGAAAGTGGAAACAGCACATCGCGGAAAAAGCGCATCGGCCCCGCACCGTCGATACGCGCAGCCTCTAGCAGCTCATGCGGCAACGTCATAAAAAACTGTCGAAATAAAAACGTGGCGGTTGCCGAAGCCATCAGCGGCAGCGTTAATCCCGTGTAGCTATCCATCAGATTTAGGTTTGCCATCACTTCAACCGTGGGAAATATCCTCACCTCAACCGGCAACATTAGAGTGATGAATATCAACCAGAAGAACAGGTTACGCAATGGAAAACGGAAATAGACAATGGCAAATGCTGAAAGCATCGAGACCGTAATTTTCCCCACCGTAATCACGAGCGCCATAATAAAGCTATTCATCAACTGAATGCCAAACGGTGCTCCAGCGCTACCCACGCCCTGATGCCAAACCTGCGAAACGTTATGCCACAGCTGTGAACCGGGGATCAGCGTCATCGGCACATCAAACACCTGTTGCTTATCGAGCGTTGCAGCAACGAACGCCACATACAGCGGGAATAAAATCACCATCACGCCCAACACCAGCATAATGTGGCAAAACACATCTAAGCCTTTACGGTTCTCAATCATTGGTAACGTACCTTACGCTCAACGTAGCGGAATTGGATCAGGGTTAACGCAATGACCATCAGCATCAGAACCACCGACTGCGCGGCTGAGCTGGAAAGATCGAGCCCCGCAAATCCTTCACGGTAGATTTTATAAATAAGCGTTGTCGTGGATTGCCCTGGCCCACCGCCGGTGGCTGCATCAATAACCGGAAAGGTGTCGAAGAAGGCGTAAACCAGATTAACCACCAACAAGAAGAAGCTCACCGGAGAAATCAGCGGCAACACAATATGAAAGAAGCGGCGAATCGGCCCCGCACCATCGATGGCGGCAGCTTCGAGCAAAGACTTAGGCACAGACTGTAATGCGGCGAGGAAAAACAAGAAGTTATAGCTCATCTGTTTCCATACCGAGGCCAGCACCACCAAAAACATGGCCTGACCGCTGTTTTGTGCATGGTTCCAGTTATAGCCCATCGCACCAAGAAAATGCGATACCAACCCCAGCCCCGGATTAAACAAAAACATCCACAGCACGGCGGCGATAGTGGGCGCAACCGCGTAAGGCAAGATAAACAAGGTTTGATAAATGCGGCGACCGCGCAAAACATGATTCACCAGCGCGGCAAAAAATAGCGACAGCACCAATCCAAAAAACGTGACCAAGCCGCTAAACCATAGCGTGGTGCGAAACGCGCCCAAATAGTAAGGATCGTGCCAAAGCGAAACAAAGTTTTGCCAACCGACAAACTCACTGGAAAGGCCGAAAGGATCGAGACTTTGTACCGAATACCACAGCGCCTCACCCGCAGGCCACAGGAAGAAAATCGCGGTGATTAAAAGCTGTGGAGCCACCAGCGCATAGGGCAACCAGCTGCATTTAAACGTGGGAGTTAGGGAACTCATAACACCTCAAAATTTGCTACCAGATACAGGCACCTGCCAATCACCTCATCTCTAAGGCGATTGGCAAGGTAGAACCAAAAACTACTTCGCCGATTTTTCAAAGCGCTCTAACAGCTGATTGCCGCGTAATACCGCTTCATCCAGTGCCTGCTGTGGCGTTTTCTTACCGGTCCAAACACCCTCAAGTTCTTCATCAACCACGGTACGAATTTGCGGCATATTGCCTAAACGGACGCCCTTGGTGAACGCCAACGGCGGCTTGTTCAGCATTTGTCGCGTGGCGACATCTGCGCCCGGATTTTTATCATAGAAGCCCTGCTGTTTGGTCAGCTCATAGGCCGCCGTCGTGATCGGCAGATAGCCGGTTTTTTGATGCCATTCGGCGGCAATCTCTGGCTTGGCCAAGAATTGGAAGAACTCCGCTACGCCTTTGTAAGTTTCAGGCTTTTTGCCGTTCATCACCCACAGGCTAGCACCGCCGATAATGGCATTTTGCGGGGCATCTTTTGCGTCGGCGTCGTAGGGCATAAAGGCCACGCCGTAGTTAAATTTGGCATACTGTTTAATGTTGGCAAGCGAGCCGGAAGAGCCGGTCATCATGGCACAGTCGCCGTTATAGAATTTCGCCGTTGGCTCATCTTTACGGCCAAAGTAGCTGAAATCGCCTTTTTTGAGCATGTCGGACAGCAGCTGAATATGCTTCACCTGCAACGGCTTGTTAAACTCTAAACGCGCCGACGGGCCGCCAAAGCCGTTGTTTTCCGTGGCAAAAGGAACACCGTTCCACGCGCTGAAGTTTTCCAGTTGTACCCAGCCCTGCCAGCCAGACGCATATCCGCAGCTCATGCCGCTAGCGCGTAGCTTCGCCGCGTCGTCTGCCAGCGCCTGCCATGTTTTTGGTGGCTCATCCGGATTTAAACCCGCCTTTTTAAAAGCGTCTTTGTTGTAGTAGAGAACCGGCGTTGAACTATTGAACGGCTGAGAAAGAAGTTGCCCAGAAGTATTATCGGCGTAATAGCCTGCGACGGTTGGAACAAACTGGGACTCATCGAAAGGAATGCCCGCCTCTTTGAATACCTGATAAACCGGCTTAATCGCCTGTTTAGCCTGCATCATGGTGGCGGTGCCGACTTCATAAACCTGCAAGATTGCTGGCGCTTTACCCGCGCGGAAAGCCGCAATCCCCGCCGCTAGGCTTTGCTCATAGTCGCCTTTGTAAACCGGCACCACTTTGTATTCATTTTGAGATTGGTTAAAACGCTGAGCAAGGCTATCGACTTCAGTACCGAGCTCCGCCTCCATCGAATGCCAGAACGGAATTTCAGTGACCGCCAACGCGGGAGCGCTGAGGCAAAATGTGACCGCCAAGCTACAGATGCTGCGTTTTATTGTCTTATTCATCATGCTAAATCCCCGTCGAATGAGTGTTATCACCGTAAAAGTTGAGTGATAAAGAACGTCTTATTTTCGGGATGTACCATGACATGCGCGTATGACAGAAAAATAACCGATAGGTGAAGGAAATGTGACGGAGGGATGACGGTAACAAAGGAAAATCAGCCATCCTCAAATAAACGAAGATGGCCGAGAATTCTATCCGCCCAAATAGGCACTACGCACGGCGCTGTTTGCTAACAGCGCTGAGCCGCTGTCTTCCAGCACCACGTGCCCATTTTCAAGCACGTAGCCACGGTCGGCCAGCTTGAGCGCCTGATTGGCATTTTGTTCGACCAGAAATATGGTCATGCCCTCTTCGCGCAGCTGTTGAATGGTATCGAAAATTTGCAGAATGATGATGGGCGCTAGGCCCAGCGACGGTTCATCGAGCAGCAACAGCTTAGGCTGGCTCATCAAGGCACGCCCGATTGCCAGCATCTGCTGTTCGCCACCGGACATGGTGCCTGCGCGCTGTATACGACGTTCATACAAACGAGGGAAGAGATCGTAAACTCGCGCAATACGCTCTTGATACTGGTGGCGATCGGCAAAGAACCCGCCCATCGCCAAGTTCTCTTCCACCGTCATGCGCGAGAATACCCGACGCCCCTCCGGCACAATCGCTATTGCCTCACGCATAATGCGGGCCGTCTGCCAGTCGGTGATGTCTTGCCCAAGAAAATTAATACGCCCAGAGGTCGCTCGCGGCTCACCGCATAACGTGCCCAGCAGCGTCGTTTTTCCTGCACCGTTTGCACCGATAAGCGTAACGATTTCACCCTTCTGGATCTGAATACTGACGTTGTGCAGCGCCTGAATTTTTCCGTAATGAGCCGAGACATTGTCTAAAGTCAGCATAGTTACGCCTCTCCCAAATAAGCACGAATAACATCCGGATTATTGCGCACCTCTTCAGGTGAGCCTTGTGCCAGCGGGGTTCCCTGATTCACCACGTAAATTCGGTCTGAAATATCCATCACCAATTTCATATCATGCTCAATCAACAGCACAGAGACCTGATGATGATTGCGTAAATCGGCGATCAGCTCGTTAAGCTCATCGGTTTCTTTTGGGTTAAGCCCTGCGGCCGGTTCATCCAGCATCAGCAATTCAGGACGCGTCACCATACAGCGGGCTATCTCTAGTCGGCGCTGCTGACCATAGGCTAAATTCCCCGCCTGACGGTTTGAGAACTCCAGCAATCCCACGCGATCTAACCATACGGCGGCACGCTCTAATGCATCGGCTTCAGCGCGGCGAAACGTTGGCGTTTTTAGCAGGCCCGCGAACACCCCGCTTTTCAGATGCTGATGCTGTGCAACCAGCAGGTTTTCAACCACCGTCATCTCTTTGAACAAGCGGACATGCTGAAACGTGCGTACCACGCCCATTCGTGCAATTTGCTGCCCAGCCAACCCCGCAAGCTCACGGTCGCGCAGTTTAATCGAGCCGCTGCTCGGGCGATAAAAACCGGTTAAGCAGTTAAATACCGTGGTTTTCCCCGCCCCGTTAGGCCCGATAAGTGAGACAATTTCCCCCTCATTAAGCATCAGCGCAACGTTATTCACCGCTAGCAATCCGCCGAAGCGCATGCATAAATTATTCACTAGCAACAGAGGTTTTTCGCTCATGCTCGGCCTCCTTTGCGTGCGGCAAATTTCAGCTGTGGACGTTTCATTGGCAGTAATCCTTGCGGCCGCCAAATCATCATCAGCACCATCAGAGCGCCGAGCAACAACATGCTGTATTCATTTAAATCACGCATCAGTTCGCGAGACACCACCAAGATCACCGCGGCCAGAATCACCGCAAACTGCGATCCCATCCCGCCTAATACCACAATCGCCAGCACAAAGGCCGATTCCACGAAGGTGAAGGATTCAGGGCTAACAAACCCCTGCCGCGCCGCAAATAAGGTTCCCGCAAAGCCGGCAAACGCCGCGCTGATAGTAAACGCCGTCAGCTTGATCCGCGTTGGGCTCAGGCCTAATGAACGACAGGCAATTTCGTCTTCACGCAGCGCTTCCCACGCTCGCCCAAGCGGCATCCGCAGCAGTCGATTAATCACAAACAGCGTGATGACCACCAGCAGCAACGCCACGAGGTATAAGAAAATAATGCGATCGCTTGGATCATATTTCAGACCAAAAAATTCATGGAATGATCCCCAGCCACCGTCGCGCACGCTGCGGTTAAATTCCAGCCCGAAGAAGGTCGGTTTTGGGATCTGGCTGATACCGTTTGGGCCGCCGGTAATCTCCGTGTTGTTAAGCAGCAAAATACGTACAATTTCGCCGAAGCCTAACGTAACAATCGCTAAGTAGTCGCCGCGCAGTCGCAATACGGGGAATCCCAGCAACAGACCAAAGGCTGCGGCAACGATCCCCGCAATTGGCAGGCTTTCCCAAAATCCAATGCCATAATAGTGATTGAGCAGCGCGTAGGTATAAGCGCCGATGGCATAAAAGCCGCCGTACCCCAACACCAGCAAACCAGACAGCCCGACCACGACATTCAGACCTAGCCCCAGCATGACGTAGATAAGCGTCAGCGTGGCAATATCCACGGTGCCGCGTGATACCACGAATGGCCACACCACCGCGGCGATAAGGATCAGCGCCAACACCAGTTTTTGCTTCGGCGTGGATCCATCCAAGCTTGGCAGCACTAGAGAGGGGCCGGAGACTTTTTTGAAACCCTGCTGGATCATCGGGCGCATCAATTGGAAGAAGAAGACCACCACGCAGCCCGCGCCAATCCATTCCCAGCGCACAGAATCCGCCAGATTAACCACCAAATGGGTGCCATCTAGGCCAAGCTGAACGCCCATAATAAATGACGCTAGAACAAACATCGTGATGGTGGAAATAATCGCATTAACCAGATTGAGCTGTTTCATACTTTCTCAACCTCCGGGCGTCCCAAGATGCCGGTAGGCATCACCAGCAGCACCACAATCAGCAAGGCAAAAGACACTACGTCTTTATATTCCGTACTCAGATACGCCGAGGTTAGCGCTTCCGCCACGCCTAGAATCAGGCCGCCAATCATCGCACCAGGAATACTGCCAATGCCTCCCAATACCGCCGCGGTAAAGGCTTTCATGCCCGCCATAAACCCAATATAGGGATTGATAACACCGTAAAACTGCCCCAGCAATACGCCAGCCACGGCCGCCATAGCAGCACCAATCACAAAGGTCAGTGAGATAACGCGATCGGTGCTAATACCCAGCAGGCTCGCCATTTTGAGATCTTCGGCGCACGCACGGCAGGCACGCCCCATGCGGGAATAACGGATAAATAACGTCAGCGCCAGCATGGCGAGGAACGTCACCACCCAGATAATGATTTGCATGGTGGAAATGCTAGCGGCAAAGCCGTTGCTTTCCCCTAGCGTCCATTGACCGGTCACCAAGCGCGGCAGCGCCAGATCGCGCGAGCCCTGCGTAAGGCTGACATAGTTTTGTAAGAAGATGGACATCCCAATCGCGGAGATCAGTGCAATGAGACGTTTTGACGAGCGAACGGGTTTATAAGCCACGCGCTCGATGCTCCAACCATAGGCACTGGTGATGACGACCGCCACAATGAATGCCGCGCCGATCAATAACCAACTGGCATCGATACCGAGCATCATCAGCGCCGCAATCACAATAAAGGAGACATAGCTGCCAATCATATAAACCTCGCCATGCGCGAAGTTGATCATGCCGATAATGCCGTAAACCATGGTGTAACCAATGGCGATCAGCGCATAGGTGCTCCCCAGCGTTACGCCGTTGAACATCTGCTGAATGAAATAAAGGAACTGTTCTGACATACCCTATCCTTATAATGCAAGGGGGTGGCATCGATGTTCTACGCCTCTTCTTCGCAGGGAAGAGTTGGGGTTTAACAAGTAACGACTTCTGGTAATGACTTCAGCTATCTTCTTTACCCGCATTGCCGCAGCCGATCGCCGTTCGGCTCCCTCCCCTGACAAGGGGAGGGCTGGGGTGGGGTTAGCGCTCAGAACTTACTTCACCGCAGTTGATGAACCATCGGCGTGCCATTCGAAGATACCGAACTCGAAGCCTTTCAGATCGCCTTTGTCATCCCAACTCAATGGCCCCATCACGGTATCAACCGGTTGAGCTTTGAGGTTTTTGATGATGTCAGCAGGCTCTTCGCTTTTACTACGCTCCATGCCGGTGGTCAGCGATTGCAGCGCGGCATAGGTGGTCCACACAAACGGGCCAGTTGGATCCAGCTTTTTAGCTTTCAGCGAGTCCACGATGGCTTTGTTAGCCGGAGCCTGATCGTAGCGCTGTGGCAGCGTGACCAGCATGCCTTCGGAAGCATCCCCCGCGATGTTAGACAACGAAGAGTTACCCACGCCCTCAGGCCCCATAAACTTAGCCTTCAGACCAGCTTGCTTAGCCTGACGCAAAATTTGCCCCATCTCTGGGTAGTAGCCACCGAAGTAAACAAAATCGACGTTCTCTTTCTTCAGTTTGGCCACCAGCGTGGAGAAATCTTTATCGCCTGCCGTCACACCTTCAAACAGCACAGGCTTCACATTGGATTTCTCCAACGCATCTTTAACCGAACGAGCCAGACCTTCACCATATTGCTGTTTGTCATGCACTACGGCGATACGCTGCGGTTTAATGGTGTTGAGAATATATTTCGCCGCCGTTGGCCCCTGATCGGAATCCAGCCCGGTGGTACGCATAATCAGCTTATAGCCGCGCGTGGTGAGATCGGCGTTGGTCGCCGCAGGAGTTATCATCAACACGCCTTCATCTTCGTAGATATCCGAAGCGGGCTGAGTGGAAGAAGAACATAGATGGCCGATAACGTAGCGAATACCATCGTTAATCACCTTGTTTGCCACCGCTACCGCTTGCTTAGGATCGCAGGCATCGTCATATTCCACGCCGACCAATTTGTCGCCGTTCACGCCGCCTTTCGCGTTGATATCAGCAATCGCCTGCTTAGCACCGGTAAATTCCATATCGCCATATTGCGCCACTGGGCCAGACATCGCCCCCACGATGGCAATTTTGATGTCCTTCGCCATCACGCTGCTGCTCATGGCTAACGCCATACAACCCGCCAGAAAAACCTTACCCTTATTAATATTCATCCGCTCATCCCCGCCTGTCGTTATGTTTATTGTGTTTGCTTTGATGTGTTATCACGCAACATATTATTAACATAAAACGCTTTTATGCATAAGAAATAATGAATTATGTGATTTCACAGCAATGTTTTCTAATAAGGCTTTATTTTTCATGTCATTAAACAGGAGATTTCTTCTGTAAATCAAATCAGAAGACTAGGAACAAGCGGTGTAAACAGCACAAAAATCGGAGAATTACGGCAACATTTATCACTAGGCGAGCACGTTCATCTGTTAAACAATTCATTTACTAATTTTTTACTCTGAAAATTGTAGAAGGATAAAAATAATCAGCTCAAATTTTGTACATAAAAAGTTACACCGCCAATGGATGCAGATCACTTACAATGCTTATCAATTATTCTCGGCAGAAGATAAAACATGAAACTCACCATTGAGCGCTTAGTAGAATTAAATTCAGACGACATCCGTGACTTGGGAAAAGTGTGGCCAGAACAGCAGCCAGAAGCATGGCAAGCGTGGCTCGAAGCGGGAAATGCCCTATTCGCCGCCCGTTTCAATGACCGACTATTAGCTGCCGTAAAGGTATTTGCCGATAAACCCAAAGGTTTCGCCACGCTGCATGACCTGTGCGTGCGTGAAGTGACCCGTCGCCGCGGCGTAGGTTTATATCTGATTGAAGATACTCTGCGTCAGTTGCCTGATATCAACGTTTGGCAATTGGCCGCAAGCGAGGTTCCAAGCGAGAACCGTGAAGAGATGGATGCTTTCATGAAGGCGTGTGGGTTTAACTTCTGCGAACTGAGCAACGGCGAACAGGGCTGGCAGAGTTAGGGTGAAAATGACAAACAAAAAAGGCGATGCCAAGCATCGCCTTTTGTCGGACTGTCGTGCATTTAAAGCTTAAGCTTCAATTGCTGCACGCAGTTTTTTCATTGCGTTCTTTTCAAGCTGACGCACACGCTCTGCAGACACACCGTATTGATCGGCCAGTTCTTGCAGCGTTGCTTTGTTGTCGTCGTCTAACCAGCGGGCACGGATAATGTGCTGGCTACGCTCATCCAAGCCTTCCATCGCTAAGCTCAGCTTGTCGGCGGCGTGGCTATCCCAGTTGTCATCTTCGATATCGTTAGCGAAATCAGAAGATTTATCCTGAAGGAATAGCACTGGCGCAGCAGGTGAGCTGTCATCGTCGTCGTTAGACATGTCAAAAGCCATGTCCTGCGCGGCCATACGCGATTCCATTTCCAGCACGTCTTTTTCAGACACACCCAGCTCGCGAGCAACCAGTTCCACTTCGTCCTGATTGAACCAGCCTAAACGCTGCTTGGTTTTACGCAGGTTGAAGAACAGCTTACGCTGGGCTTTGGTGGTCGCAACCTTCACGATGCGCCAGTTACGCAGCACGTATTCGTGAATTTCAGCTTTGATCCAGTGAACCGCAAAGGACACCAGTCGTACGCCCATTTCTGGGTTAAAACGACGCACAGCTTTCATCAGGCCGATGTTACCTTCCTGAATCAGGTCTGCCTGCGGCAACCCGTAGCCGGCATAGTTACGGGCAACATGAACAACAAAGCGCAGGTGCGACAGAATCAGCTGTTTTGCTGCATCCAAGTCACCCTCGTAATGCAGTCGTTCACCCAGTTCTTTCTCTTCCTCTGCTGTCAGCATCGGATAGGTGTTGGCCGCACGAACGTAAGCTTCCAAGCTACCTTGAGGAACTAAGGTTAAAGTTTGCATCTCTTTGGTCATTCAAACCCTCTCAATATTCAATCCAGCCGTACTAGTAACGCCGTAGCAATTCTAACGATATAACAGCGCGGACACTAACACGATTCTGCAAAATTTGACCGTGAGTTACCCCACAAGTTCAATGTTGCGTGCATAAATTTAGCACAATTCTACAACAGACATGAACTCATTGGGAACGTGATGGGGGGAGTATAGGATGGAGAACCGGTATCGGGTTTAACCAGAATGGCTCTTCCCCCGTCAGCAACTCAACGAGGGAAGAGTATAACACTATTTCGCTATTGTGGTGTAAATCGGCGTAAATGTTGGACGGTTGCCAGCCACGCGGCAATCCAGCCAATCATGGCAGAAACCAGCACCAGCAATAGGCACTCATCCCAACCTAAACCGTGCAGCACAAACGTGGTGCCAAATACCGAGGCGACTTTAGCAACCGCGGAACCCAACTGCCAGACCATCGCCTGAGACAAAATCAGCGATAGAATTGCACCACTAAAGCCTAACAGCGCACCGCCATTAAGGAATGGCCGAAGAATAAATCCGTCGGTCGCCCCAATCAGCTTCATCACATTGATGGTGTCGCGACGGCTGAATATGCTCAGACGCACGCTGTTACCAATCACCAAGAACACGGCCACAATCATCAAAATACCGATCATCGCCGCGACCTGCCCGACCAGCCCAGTTAGCGCAGCCAAACGCGCAAACCAGCTGTCGTCCATGCGAACTTCATCAACCCCTTTCACGGCCGCCACGCGATCGCGCAGAGTGTTGAGGGTATCACTGCTTTCGAAATTCATTTTTGGCGTAATGATAGCCACGGCCGGAAGCGGGTTTTCTTCCAGCATATCCAGCGCGCCGCCAAAACCAGACCAGTTGCGGAATTCGCCCAGCGCTTCTTCTCGTGAGAGGTAGTTAACTTTATCCACGCCCTCTTCGCCTTTCAGCACCGTCATCACTTGTTCGGCAGCGTCATCATCCAGCGCTTTATCCAGATAAACCGTTAGCTGCGGCGTTGGATACCACTGCGAAGCCGCTTCGCTGACGTTTTTGTAGACCAGATAACACACGCTGGGCAGCGTTAGTGAAATAGCGATAACCATCACCGTAAGCAGAGTCGCCAACGGCTGGCGCATCATATCAGCCAGCGTGTTAACCCATGCATAGCGCCACTGTTCACGCCAACCGCCACGCAGCGCCTTGGCTTTGTCAGGCATTTTCGCGCGCGAGGCCGAACGATTTGGAGCCTTAGCCATGCGAAATACCTCCGTCCATACGTCCCTGACTGAGCGTCAGCATACGGTAGCGACGGCGCGCAATCAGCCCCATGTCATGGGTTGCCATCAGCACCGTAACGCCCACACGGTTGAACTCTTCGAACAGGCGCAAAATACCTTCCGACAGCGCCTCATCCAAGTTACCGGTTGGCTCATCCGCTAACAGCACGGCAGGCTTGTTAACCACCGCACGGGCGATCCCAACGCGCTGCTGTTCACCGCCGGAAAGCTGGATCGGGAAGTTTTTGGCTTTATCCAATAACCCCACTTTATCCAGCGCCGCAGAGACACGGCGGCGAATATCTTCGCTGCTGGCACCTGAAATAATCAGCGGCATCGACACGTTGTCGTATACCGTTCGGTCCATCAACAGATGATGGTCTTGGAAAATCATGCCAATCTGGCGACGCAGAAACGGAACTTCTGAGTTCCGTAAGCGGCTGATGTCATGACCACCAAAAAGAATATGTCCTGCGCTTGGACGCTCAATGCCACATATCAGTTTAAGCAGGGTACTTTTCCCTGCGCCTGAGTGGCCGGTGAGAAACGCCATCTCGCCCTGGCGTAGATGGAAATCTACGCCTTGCAGAGCCTGACGCCCGCCCAGATACGCTTTACTGACCTGTTCGAAGCGAATCATCCGTATTAATCCTCACGGGCAAAAAGTGCCTCAATAAAATCGTCGGCCTTGAATGGCCGTAAATCTTCGATACCTTCACCAACCCCGATATAGCGGATTGGAATGCCAAACTGATCGGCCACGGCAAAGATCACCCCGCCTTTAGCGGTGCCATCCAGCTTGGTTAACGTAATACCGGTCAGACCAACCGCTTCGTTAAACAGTTTTGCCTGACTCACCGCGTTTTGTCCGGTGCTTGCATCAATCGTCAGCATAACCTCATGTGGCGCATCTTCGTCCAACTTTTTCATTACACGAACAATTTTCTTCAGCTCTTCCATCAAGTGCGATTTGTTCTGCAAGCGTCCTGCGGTATCGGCCAGCAACACATCAATATTACGTGCTTTGGCCGCTTGAATCGCATCAAAGATAACGGAAGCAGAATCAGCGCCGGTATGCTGTGCAACTACGGGAATATTATTGCGCTCCCCCCAAACCTGCAGCTGTTCAACCGCCGCCGCACGGAAGGTATCGCCCGCAGCGAGCATTACAGATTTGCCTTCGGCTTGGAACTGGCGAGCCAGCTTACCAATCGTGGTGGTTTTACCCACTCCGTTAACGCCGACCATCAAGATGACAAACGGCGTACGGCCACTGACGTCTAGCGGTTTATCTACGGTGCTTAAAATCTCACCCATCTCTTCTTTCAGTTTGCCATACAGCGACTCTGCGTCTTTGAGTTCTTTACGGCTAGCATGTTCCGTCAGAGATTTGATAATTTTGTTAGTGGTTTCAACGCCCACATCGGCAATCAGCAACTGTTCTTCCAGCTCTTCAAACAGATCGTCGTCGATTTTCTTACCACGGAACAAGCCGAAAAATCCGGAACCCAGATTTTGTTTTGTTTTCAGCAGGCTGCGTTTGAGACGAGCGAAGAAACCTTCTTTCGTTGGGCGTTCCTGTTCATGCTGAACAACTACCGCAGCTTCTGGCTGCGCGTCAGCGTGAGATTCATCCTCATCGGCTTGATCAACCTCTACGTCATCAACGACGTCGGTATCCAGATCGACAACTTCTTCCGAGCGCGCAATCTCAGCGATTACGTCGATGGCTTCAGGCTCAGGCTCGGAAACGGACTCCCCCACCACTGGCTCATGTTTAATCGCATCATCTTCAGCGATTTCCTGCTCAACCAGCTCTTCGATGTAGGGCTCGTCAATAACCGGTTCTTGATGAACATGCGGATGCGCCGCTGCAGTCAGCGTAATCACTTGCTCGGCAAACACTTCCGCATCATGTTCGAGATGCTCACCGCCGTGGTGATTGTCGTGCTTGTTCACCAGCGGTTCGCTGGCATGAATAATAGTTTCAGCGGTTGTCTGGGCGGAAACTGGCGTATGCTCAGATTCGGCCGGTTCAGCGGTAGCTTCCGGCGCAGATGCCTCTTCGTGATGCGCCTGAGTAAGCTCTACAATTTGCTCAGCAAAAACTTCGGCACCTTGCGCATCGGGACGATGCTCGTGGCTTGATGCTAAATGCTCCGTCGTTTCAGCCAGTTCATCAGCCAATACTTTAGCTGGCGCTTCTCGCTGGGCATGCTGCTCCGCCAACGGCAGATTTTCAGCGGCATGCTCTGGTGCAACGGTGGCATCCCATTCGCCGGGAGTTTCCACTGAAGCCGCATAGTCAGATTCACGCTCAGGCAGTTTGTCATCCAGCGATTCTGGCGTAGTGGTCTGCTCTGATGGCGCATCAGCTTGATGTTGTTCTGTTTCTTCTACCACTGGTGGTGTTTGCTGTTCGTCTTCTTGCGCCTTTTCCGGCTGCTCTTCCTGACGCCCAAACCCTAACCAGGAGAAAAAACCACGTTTTTTATCTTTTGCCATAGTGCGACGACTCTCCCGCCTGAAATTCAAAATTATTGATAAACTGCAATTGAACAAGTTTATCACTTAACCCGTTATCGCAACATGCATGCCGATGGGTTTCAAGTGGCATTTCCATCAATAAACGGTTACCTTGCACGGCAACAATGAAGATTGGCCTGTAATGGCACCGTCTAATACTGCAACCCAAACAAAAAATACCGCATTCATGGCAAAAAAACCTGCATCCCAATCCAGCGGACAAATCCGCATCATTGGCGGCCTATGGCGTGGCCGAAAACTTCCTGTGCCAGACAGTCCCGGCCTGCGCCCCACCACGGATCGCGTGCGTGAAACGCTGTTTAACTGGCTGGCTCCCGAGCTGAATGGCGCTCGCTGTCTCGATTGTTTTGCCGGCAGCGGTGCTTTGGGCTTTGAAGCCGTTTCTCGCTATGCCGAGCATGCTACGCTGCTTGAAGCCGACCGCACGGTGGCTACACAGCTCAAAAAAAATGTCGCGCTGATTGGCACCGATAAAATCATGGTGCAAAACACCGATGCGCTAAAATGGTTGTCACAGCCGGGTACGCCCTATCAGGTGGTTTTTCTCGATCCTCCCTTTAGAAAAGGGCTATTGGCAGAAACGATTACGCTGCTAGAAACACATGGCTGGCTCGCAGACGAAGCCTTTATTTACGTGGAGGCCGAAGCCGAAAGCGCAGCGGCAGATGTGCCCGCAAACTGGGCATTGCATCGCGAAAAAGTGGCGGGTCAGGTCGCTTATCGTTTATATACGCGCAGCGCGTCATAATTCGAGGAAATCACAATGGGAATTAATATTGGCCGCTTGCTCATGCTGTGCGTATGGGGGTTTATGCTGGTTAACATCATCCATCCTTACACCCGCCCGCTGAATATCTTTATGAACGTGGCGCTAGTGTTTATGGTGTTGATGCACGGTTTACAGGTCACAATGCTGAAAACCACGTTAACCAAAGACCAGCCGAAGATCGGCAAATGGCAGGAAGTGCGTATTTTCCTGTTTGGCGTTTTTGAACTGCTGGCTTGGCAGAAAAAGAATACTCCGCCGAAGAAATAATGAATGGCTGGATAATCCTCCCCTACAGGGGAGGTTTTAGCTATTACGCCTGTGGTTCAAAACTCACGAAGCGCGTGCCCTGCGTGCTGAGTGTACCGCGCGCACCTTTGTCTATCTGATGATAGGTTTTTTCCGGTACGACAAACTTCAGCTCACTTCCCCCCATTATTGGCTGGAAATAAACCTCATAACGCATATCTTCACCCGCAATCACTTCGCGCTGGCGTGAACGCCGATTGGGCGCAGGAAACTCGCGCTTAGCGCTCACTTCAACCTGTTGAGTGCTCAGCGGTGCGGCATCGTTAATGGCATTTTGACGGCGTTGCTGCATGAAGCGTTGGGCAGCAAATACCACAATAACAGCAACGATCACGACGAATATCAGCGGTGGTTTACTCATGGTTTTTTGCCGGGGAGATAAGGGAAGACGGTGACATTATCGCCTAAATCAGAGATTCGTGCGCTGCCGCGTTCGGTGACGGCATCAATGCGAATAACGGCCTGAATAGGAATATAGCTGCGCTCTACGCCAGAGAATTCGTTCTTCAACTTCTCTTCTGAAGGATCGACCAACACGGCGCTTTGGGTATCAAAAACAAAATCGGCGATTTCGAGAAAACCAAACAAATTGCTTTGTACAATTTCACGCACGTAAAGCTGATAGTTTTTACCGTTGTTCATAAACTGAATTCGGTATAAAGGCGCTTGACCAGACATGACGTTCCTCATCACTGCCAATGGGCAATTTCAAATTCAATAACTTTGTAACGACCACAACGCCTGCTCAGCAGCATATGCGCTATGGATACAGCGGGTTAACATAACATGAAGTTGTTTACACTTCATCCGCACCGATAGCAGGTAAAGTGATTGTCGCCGCCTGCGGTGATCCCCTACACTCAGAAGATAAGTGACTATCTATTTATTCTTATTCTTGATGCGACGTCAGCATCATAAGAATCAGAAAATTAACCTGCTAATTAAAAAAAGGATAAATGATGAGTTGGGCTTTTCTTGCAGTTTTATTTTCTGGCTGGCTATTTGTTGATGCCAGCTATCGTGGCCCGCGCTGGCAACGTTGGGTCTTCAAACCCGTCACCCTGCTGTTACTGCTTTTGCTGGCATGGAGCGCGCCCAATATTCAGGCCAGCGGCTATTTGATTCTACTTGGCCTGCTCGCCACACTTGCCGCTGATGCGCTGTTATTGCTGCCACGCGAGCGCGTGCTGTATGCCATTGGCGCGTTTTTCTTATCACATCTTCTGTACACCATCAGCTTCGCCAGTGCCTTAACGGTCTCGTTCTATCTGCCGATGTTGGCGGTATTAATCATTATCGGGATTGCTTTGATAGCCACCATCTGGACGCGTTTAGACGATATGCGCTGGCCAGTGGTGACCTATATTGCGATGACGCTGTTGATGGTGTGGATGGCTGGCGATCAATACTTTGCACGCGGCACCGATTTTGGTTTCTCACTGTTGGTGGGAGCATCGCTATTGCTGTTGTCTAACGTGGTATGGCTGGTCAATCGTTATCGCTTCACTTTCCGCGCCGCCGACGCCATTATCGCCGCCAGCTATTTTGCCGGTCATTTCCTGATTGTGCGTTCGTTGTATTTGTAAGCTCCGCAGATAACCCTCAGATAGATATAGAAACGGGGCAGCTTGCCCCGTTCGCCTATTTATCGCACCAGCGACTACACTTTCGCCGCAGAAAGATATTTCGCCATCTCATCTGCTGGCACCATGCCTCCACCCGTTGCCCATACCAAGTGAGTCGCATTTTGCATTTTCTGTGCGTCTAATCCGTGGCTCTGTAGATATTGAGCATCCCCACAGACTCGTGCTGCTCCCGGCATTCCCGCCAGCGCCGAAGGTTCTAGCTGAATACCTTGCTGCTGATTTAAAAGTCCCAACAGGTTATACATTTCCTGATCGCTTAAGGTATACAGACCATCAAGCAGGCGCTCCATCGCTCGCCCAACAAAGCCGGACGCACGTCCCACGGCTAAACCATCGGCGGCGGTGATATTGTCGATCCCAATATCCTGAACTGAAATTTCATCATGCAGGCCTGTATGAATACCCAGAAGCATACACGGTGAATGAGTCGGCTCTGCAAAGAAGCAATGCACGTTGTCGCCAAAGGCTAATTTCAGGCCAAATGCCACTCCGCCAGGGCCACCACCAACGCCGCACGGCAGATAAACAAACAGCGGATGTTCGGCATCAACGTGAATATTCATTTGGCTAAACTGTTGGCGTAAACGCCCACCGGCAACGGCATAACCTAAAAATAGCGTGCGTGAATTTTCATCATCAATAAAGAAACAATGAGGATCTGATTCCGCCTCTTTGCGCCCTTGAGCAACGGCCACGCCATAATCCTGCGCATACTCCACCACATTCACGCCGTGCTCACGCAGTTTTTGCTTTTTCCACGCTCGCGCATCAGCCGACATATGCACACTAACGCTGAAGCCAAGTTTGGCGCTCATAATGCCGATCGACATGCCTAAATTACCAGTAGAGCCTACCGCAATACTGTATTGGCTAAAGAATTGGCGGAACTTGTCGGAATACAGCACGCTGTAGTCATCATCTTCTGACAGCATTCCCGCTTCAATGGCCAGCTTTTCAGCGTGGGTAAGCACTTCATAAATCCCGCCACGCGCTTTGATCGACCCAGAGATAGGCAAATGACTGTCTTTTTTCAGCATCAGCTGACCAGCAATTTTTTGCTGATAGCGCTGTTCCAACGCAGCCTGCATCTCCGGGATCGCAACGACTTCTGACTCAATAATACCGTGCGTTTTTTGCGTTTCTGGGAACGCTAAGCAAAGGTATGGCGCAAATCGTTTAAGGCGCGCTTCCGCCTGCGTAACGTCATCCTGCGTCAAACCAACGTAAGGAAGCCCCTCAGCCAACGTGGTGGTATTTGGGTTAAACCATGTAACTGCATCTAAGTTAATCAGCTTTTTAACCAATGGATATTGTTCAACCAAATGTTCAATTTCAAACGTATTCATAAATAGTATCTTCTCGATTAAACGATATAAGAGAGTAGGAAAGTCGTGCCTAAAGCGATCAGCGACGCGATGAAAGTCGCCACTGTGTAATATTTAAATGTCTCACTCAGCGTTGCACCACAGTATTGCTTAACCAGCCAAAACAGGGAGTCGGTGACGATGGTGCAGCCAATCGCACCAGAGCCAATGGCTAGCGTGATAATTTCAGGGCTCACGTTGGGATAAAGCGGCAATACCGGCGCAACAATCGCTGTGGCCCCCATCATGGCCACCGTGGCAGAACCCACTGCGGCATGAAGAATGATCGCCACCAACCAAGCCAGCAAAATTGGATGCATATGCATATTGGAGAGCAGCACCGCCAAAGTATCAGCAAGGCCACTGGCTTTAAGAATGCCGTTAAATGCGCCGCCCGCACCGATAATCAGCAAAATGTTAGCAATTGAAGAGAAACCATCTTCCGTTTTGCTCAGCAGTTTACCCATGCCCATATGCTGACGGATGCCTAAAACGTAATAGGCAACGAAGGCAGCGATAAACATCGCCGTAATCGGGTTACCAATGAATTCAAAGAAGTTATACAGCGCTGAACCCTTGGTCATATTGAGTTCGGCCGCCGTCTTGATCAGCATCAGCACAATCGGCAGCAGCACGGTAAATAACGTGGCGCCCAACGATGGTAGATCCTCTTCTCGGCGCACTTCCAGCTCAGAAAACGCGGCAGGAACGTGTTTAAACGGAAGGCGATGACCGACAAACTTCAAAAATAGCGGGCCACCGATCAGCGAAGCCACAAGACCCACCAACAGGCCGTATACAATGACGGTTCCAATATCAGCGCCTAACGCATTGGTCACATACAATGCCGCCGGATGCGGAGGGACAACGCAATGCACGGCCATTAATGCGGTACACAGCGGGATTGCCAGCTTCAGCAAAGAAGTGTGGGTCTTTTTAGCAATTGAGAATGCCAGAGGGATCAGCAACACCACACCCACTTCCACAAACAGCGTAATACCGCATACCAAGCCAACTAAAACCATAATGACGTCTGGTGATAACCAACGGCATTTTTGCAACGTAATGCCGATACGCTCAGCGGCACCAGAAACCTCCATCATTTTGCCCAGAATAGTTCCCAGACCAATCACGGCGGCTAAAAAGCCTAAGGTTCCACCAATCCCACCTTCAATGGCATTCACCATTTCCAACGGGTTCATTCCCATTAACACGCCGACATAAAAACTGGCCAGCAGTAGTGCTAAAAATGGGTGAATCTTAAATTTAACGATGGTTAATATAATTATTATGATGCTTGTTAATAGCGTTCCAACGACCCAAATTTGCGAGCTCATTTCCAACCTCACCCTGTAATAAATCACCTGTCTATTGGATAAGAAGTGAACATCGCTGACAAACGATCAAATTCAGCCTTCACATGAGCCAGATTGAATCAAACGGGTGATATTGGTCAAAATAGAAAGGAATTATCGCGATTGAGTCACATTAACTCATCTGTGAGCACGCTAAAACGCTCCGCTAGCGTATGCTGATGCTCTGTCCAAACGAGGTCGCTATGTTCGAGCATTCAAAATACATCGCACGTAACAAACTGCTTAATGGCTATCAGCTATCAAAACTCTATACCTTTGAGGTTGCGGCCAGACATGAGTCTTTTGCGCTCGCGGCGGAAGAGTTATCGATAAGCCCTAGCGCCGTTAGCCATCGCATCAATCAGCTTGAAGAAGAGTTGGGATTTAAGCTATTCCAACGATTTCATCGCCGTATTGCGCTCACGCCTGAAGGAGAGCGGGTATTTTGGGCGCTAAAATCTTCTCTCAGCTATCTCAATCAAGAAATTCTTGAGATAAAAAGCCAGGAGCTGTCGGGAACGCTGACGGTTTATTCTCGCCCCTCGATCGCGCAATGTTGGCTGGTGCCTAAACTGGCTGATTTTGCTAAACAATATCCGGCGATCAGCTTAAACATTTTAACCGGCAACGAGATGGTTAACTTCAACGGCGCGGGAATCGATCTGGCGATTTATTTTGATGATAAACCGCCTGAAACCCTGTCATGCCAGCACCTGATGAATGAGTCAATGATACCGGTGTGTAGCCCTGAATATGCCAAACAGCACGATCTCGTTGGCAAGCCATTTAATCTGCGCCAAAGCACGTTGCTGCACGATCGTCAGGCCTGGAGCTATGACTCCAACGAAAGTGAATGGCATTCATGGGCGCGGAATTTTAACGTTGATATCGCTGAAGATCAGCGAAGTATGGGGTTTGATCGTTCCGATCTGGCGGTGATCGCTGCAATGAACCATGTGGGTATTGCGATGGGGCGTAAAAATCTGGTGAACAAGCGGCTTGAGAGCCAAGAGTTAATTGCGCCCTTCCCAGAGTTTGAAATGCAGTGCGAGCAACGCTACTACATTTCAACTCTTTCGGAGCGCCAGTGGCCAAAGATCAACGCTTTTGTTCAATGGCTTAAAACGATGGCGGGCAATACTGAAGGTTAAATACTAAAAGCGTTAAATACTAGGGGTTAAACCCCGAGTAACCTTCGATTCATATCTTCAATTTTGCCGTTGAGAACCCGCATTTGCAGCGTTTTACTCCAGCTAGCTGAGATCCCAGCCGCACGCATCAGTCGGCGATACTCTTCTTCGTCAAACGGCATATGGAAGCAGATAGAAATTGCTTCTGCCACGCTGATGTCGCTGTTGCGCGAAACGAGTTCCAGCGGCTGATCTTCGCTGACCATACCTTCACCAACGATGCGATACAGCCAGCCGCAGCGGCCAGTTTGTTGCATCTGAACGGAAAACTCATCGATGTCCATGTGATAGTTGAGTTTATAGCACGGCGAACGCGGCTGAGTGACCTGAATCAGCGCCTCTCCCCAACGGTAGATATCACCGATAAAAACACTCTCTTCGGTCATCCCTTCAGTGGAAATATTTTCGCCTAAGGCCGGAGCGCAAAATTGCTCAGCTTGCTGGGGATACTGCCGTTGCCAAAACTGATAATGCTCACGCGGATACTGACACAGCGCCCGATCGGGGCCGCCATGGACTTTTTTCTCTGCCTGTTCATCACCTTCCAACCCAAGGCGGTTAAGCATCACGCCACCGGAAACCTGACGTTTGCCAATTGCACTCGGCTTGCTGCCTTCATAAGGAATGATGGTACCGGTGTAAATCGTTGGATAGTGCATGAAAAGCTCCCGAAAGCGGATTCATCAAGAAAATGACAATACCCTTACTATACCGTTCCCATCGGGTTTAAAAACAAAAAAAGCGTGGGTTTCCCCACGCTCCGATCACAGCTGTCTCACTATGGACAATGAGTACAGACGATTACTTTTTCGCTTCAGCAAAACGTTTTGCAGCTTCGTCCCAGTTCACCACGCTCCAGAACGCTTTGATGTAGTCTGGACGACGGTTCTGATATTTCAGGTAATAAGCATGTTCCCACACATCCAGACCCGCGATTGGGTAGCCGGAAGCACCAGAAACCGCTTCGCCCATCAGCGGGCTATCTTGGTTTGCAGTTGAAACCACGGCCAGTTTGCCGTCTGCTTTCAACACCAGCCACGCCCAGCCGGAGCCAAAGCGCGTTGCTGCTGCTTTTTCAAATTCTTCTTTAAATTTATCAACGCTGCCGAAATCGCGTTCGATAGCCGCTTTTAGGTCGCCCTTCAGCTCAGTACCAAGTTTCAAACCTTTCCAGAAGAAGCTGTGGTTTGCATGACCGCCTGCGTTGTTACGCAGCGCAGTACGTTTTTCAGCAGGGACTTTATCAAGCTGAGCAATCAGCTCTTCTGCGGTTAATTTAGCTAATTCTGGCAGAGACTCCAGCGCGGCGTTCGCGTTGTTGACGTAGGCCTGATGGTGTTTGCTGTGATGGATTTCCATCGTTTGCTTATCGAAGTGAGGCTCTAATGCGTCGTAGGCATAAGGTAGGGATGGCAGGGTATAGCTCATATTCATCTTCTCCAGATTTCAAAGGAGCAAAACATCCGCTCCGGTTAAGCAGTCTGGTCATTATAGTTAATTAAATGATATTGAAAATGATTATCAATCGCTTGTAAGCGGTAAGGGTATTATTAAAATCGGCGGGAAAATCACGTACATTCAGCCCTAGCAAGGCTCTCAGCCCGATGTTCGCGTTCAATTTTAGCACCATCGTTAATATCAATAGTTGCGATTGCCAGTGCCAATGGCCCCACGATGTAGTGGTAACGAGTTAAAAGTGAGCAAAAAACTGTGACTTCATTTGCAACTCTTAACTGCTATCTTAAACATTGTGCATTTGCACAATGTTTACCGGTATCCGTCTCGGTATGCTCGGAATATTCTACTTAACATACACGGAGCGCAGCATGGCGACCTATCATCTCGATACCCGACTTGCTCAGGATATCGTGGACCGAACCATGAAAATCATCGATAGCAACGTTAACGTCATGGACGCACGGGGCAGAATAATAGGCAGTGGCGCTCAAGAACGCATTGGTGAATTGCACGAAGGTGCATTGCTGGCTATCTCGCAGGAAAGAATTGTCGATATTGATGAAAATATGACCCGCCACCTGCACGGCGTTCGCCCCGGCGTGAATCTTCCTCTGCATTTTGACGGTGAAATTGTTGGCGTGATTGGGCTCACCGGCGATCCTTCTGAGCTAAGGCGATATGGTGAGCTGGTGTGCATGACCGCAGAAATGATGCTGGAGCAAGCGCATCTGATGCACATGCTGGCACAAGACACTCGCCTGCGCGAAGAGTTAGTGCTTAATCTTATTCGTGCCGAAAAACTTTCTCCTGCGCTTCAGGAATGGGCTCAGCGCCTAGGGATAGATCTCAATCAGCCACGCGTTGTTGTGGTGGTAGAAGTGGATAGCGGCCAGCTTGGCGTGGATAGTGCCATCGTCGATCTTCAGCAGTTGCAGACGTTACTCACCACCGCCGAACACGATAATCTTGCGGCAATCGTCTCGCTCAATCAGATGGTGGTTCTCAGACCTGCTTTTAGCTCGCTCGGGCGCTGGGAGCCAGAAAGTCAGCGTAACCAAATTAATCTTTTGCTCAAAAAATTAGCCAAAAATAGCCAGTTGAAAATCAGAATCGCATTGGGCAACTACTTCCCAGATGAAAGCGGCATTGCGCGCTCATACCGCACGGCCTACACCACCATGATGGTAGGCAAACAGCGCACGCCAGAACAGCGCAGTTATTTTTATCAAGACCTGATCCTGCCCGTTTTACTCGATAGCCTGCGTGGCGGATGGCAAGCCAAAGAGCTGGTTCGCCCCCTATCACGGCTACGAGCCATCGATAGCAACGGCGTACTTAGAAAAACACTTACCGTATGGTTTATGAATAACGTCCAACCAAGCGCAACCGCCAAGGCACTCTTTATTCATCGCAACACCTTGGAATATCGCTTACACCGCATCTCTGAGCTTACGGGGCTCGATCTCAATAACTTTGACGATCGCTTGCTGATTTATATCTCATTACAGCTAGATAGCGGCTTCCTTTACCCTGCTGGCGATGCGGATTCAATTAGCCACCTTCCTCAAGCAGGCCAATAAAAAAAGAGCAATACGATCAACGTATTGCTCTTTCATAGGCTTATGTCTGTATATTTACGCGCGTGCAATCTTTAGCAGTCTGCCAATATTTTCGCAGGTTCTTTCAACATTGGAGCAGCCATTCTTGAGCAGCGCATCAATGTTCTCAGCGCCTGGCACGATACCAAAAATGGCATCAATACCTTCGCTATAAAGCTCACTCACGCCTTCACCGATATAGCCAGCCAGAGCAATAACCGGTACTCCCTGTGCTTTAGCCGCCTGAGCAACACCATAAGGCGTTTTGCCAAACTTGGTTTGGAAGTCGATGCCCCCTTCGCCGGTAAAGCAGTAATCGGCACCCACCAACTTTTCATTTAAACCTGAGTATTGGGTCACGATATCAATGCCTCGCGCCATTTTGCAGTGGGTGAATGCCATCAAGCCTGCACCCAAGCCTCCCGCAGCGCCCGCTCCTGGGACGTCTTTCACTTGACGTCCCAGCTGCGAATCAATCACGTCTGCATAGTGAGCCAAAGCACTGTCCAGAATCGCCACAGTTTCTGGTGTAGCACCCTTTTGCGGGCCAAACGTTTTTGATGCACCCGTGTCGCCACACAGTGGATTGGTCACGTCGCTGGCAACCAAAAACTCTACGTCTGCCAGCCGTGGATCTATGCCATCCAGATCGATTTTGCACAGCGAGCCCAACGCGCCACCACCCGCTGGCAGTGGTGAACCGTTTTTATCTAAGAAGCGAACCCCAAGCGCAGCAGCCATACCCGCCCCGCCGTCATTGGTGGCGCTGCCGCCGATGCCCAAAATGATCTTGTTAATCCCTTTATCGAGACAGGCCTTAATCAGTTCGCCGGTTCCGAAGGTCGTCGCCGTTAACGGATTTTTGGTTTCTTTGGTGGTGAATTGAATGCCGCTCGCCGACGCCATTTCGATAACCGCCGTTTGCTGGCTCCAAATAATCCCAAACTGTGCATCAACCGGCGTACCTAACGGCCCAGTAACCTCTTGGTGATAAATTTCGCCATCGGTGGCATCGATCAACGATTGAACCGTTCCCTCACCGCCGTCAGCCATCGGTACATGGATGAACTCAGCGTCGGGGAATGCGACTTTGAGCCCGGCTTCCATTGCCTTGCACACTTCTTTAGCGGTCATGCTTTCTTTAAACGAATCTGGAGCCAAAACAAACTTCATTCTTTTCATGGTTATTCCCTTAGATGAACCCATACATAATTGTTGCCACAATCGTCATTGTTCCGCCCACCATCGCTTCATAAGGGATTAATGCCATACGCTGTCTAATCGACATATGCATGCTGTCTGCGGTAACGTGGAAATAGTTGCCTTGTGGTAAAGAGTCAATGACGGTAGCACCCGTATGAACCATCACCGCAGAGGCCAATGGAGATAGCCCTACCTGCGAAATGGCGGTCCCGAAGGTACCTGTTGCTAAAATGACGCCGGTTGACGTTGAAGCCGTGGCGGCAGCCATGAGGATCCCTGATATTGGCGCTAAGAAAGTGCCTGAAATGCCCGAAATATCGATTAATTTAACAACTTCCATTGAAAGGTTTGACGCACCAATTAGCCCGGCAATCGCACCCGCACCAATCAGAATTAATACCGTCGCCGTCATTTTTTCAACGCCAGAGGTTGTATAGGATATTATTTTATTTTTTTGTCCCATCGCTATCATGCCAACAATACCGGCAAACGGCAGAACATATAATGCATCGAGCTTAAAGTGAGATAATGCGTCAATATTAAGAATAGAACCAATCGGGTTCACCATCAATAATACAATTGCAATCACCGGAGTAATAATAGCTTTATTCAACGGTGGTCTTGTTTGGTCGTCACCCTCTGTTTTAGACGAAATTAAATTAGCTTCTTTATCTGTGACCATCACCCCACGATGTTTAATCATGGAAGCAACAATAACGGTCATCGCGAGCCCAAAAAGTGCAGGAATAAAGCCGCCAATCATTACATCGCTCAGGCTAATATGAAAACCATTTGCTGCGGCTATCGTGTTTGGGTTTGGCGAGATAATGTTCCCTGCCTTACCGCCACCGGAGAGCGCCAGCAACAGTGCCAGCTTTGAGATCCCCATCTTATTGCCGACTTCCAACGCGATAGGTGCCACAATAAGCACCGCAACAGGGATAAATACGCCAACGGCGGTGATCACCATCGTTGCTAGGGCAAGCGCAAGAATCGCTTTTTTCTCACCCATTTTTTTAACGATAGCCTGCGCAATCGTACCCGCAGCACCCGACTGCATCATCACACCCGCTAATACACCTGCGGCTAAGACGCGAATAACCGTCCCCATCACGCTTTGGGTACCGGTAATAATAATGCTTATAGTTTTACTTAAATCAGCGCCACCAATTAAACAGCCAACAATCGCGCCAAAAAATAATGAATATACCGGATTGAATTTTTTTAGAATAAGAAATATTGCGACAAACAGCCCTATTAGGGCGCCATACCAACTCAGTAGGTCTTCCATTGTTATTCCCCAAGATGTTCTATCGTTTATATACGTATTTTATAAGAGTAATATTCACCAATATATTGGTGCTTTAATAGTAAGGGATTAATCAAACCGAAGGTATGTGCTATTGCCTAGAAGATAGAGAGTAAAAGTTTTATTTTTTGGATAAGTGCACAACGCAAAGTGACGGCGATCGTACTTTTGGCTCTTCGAGGCAAAGTAGACAATCCTCATGGCTTCTAAACACTCCGATGCCTGAAGTCAAAAGACAGCAACATAGCGATAGCTAGAATACAAGGCTATAGTCACATAAATAGAATTTATTAATCAGTGTAATCCTGCAAAAAGTAACGATAGCTAAAATCATCAAGTTGGCTTACGTCCTTGTCTCGGCGTTGATAGTGTTGCAGTTCTCGCAATCGCCCTCTTTTCCTTTCTGGTAAGTTTAGCCCGTAGTGCTCAATGGTGACCTGTGCACGTCTCTGATGATTAGAATCAACTGCCGCGGAGGGCTCAATAGCGCCAGTGCGGTAATCGAGCATGAAGTAGCCATCAAATTGATAAGCGATATCGTCGGCAATGAGCAAGTCAGGATCAAATCGCTCCCGCTTTTGGCTTTGGCATTGATCGCAACACGGGTAAAGGTTTTCCCACTTATAAGCTAAATCTGGGAAAAGGCTTTTAGGCTTAAAATGTTCAATGGTCTTACGGCTTTGTTCGCCAATTCCGCCACCGTCACAAAACGCACAATGACCGACATTCATTGTGAATAGTATGTCTAGTGTCGTGCCATATTTGAAACCCGCATACCAATCAAACTTATGTTTAGGGTTATTTTCTTTGGCTTGACGGTGTTGAGCAGTGAGTGACTCCCAACATAAGGCTAAGTACTCAGGGCACTCACTGCGGATAAACTTATACATACTTGGTATTTAACCTTTCTTCACCAACCGCGTTATTTGACGCAGCTCCATGCTCACAATAGTTGCAACTTCAGAGCCTTTGCTGCTTAATTCTGCCGCCAATGCAACGAGCTGGCTATCATCTTGTGGATTGGATAAATAAGCCTTTTTTAGCTGATAGAATTTTTCAAGCAACGCTTCAGTTTCAACGTCAAATTGCTCTTCAATGCCAAACACTTCATCTAAAATCAGCTGATAGCTTTTACCTGCAGCAGACGGCGTTGGCGTTATCACCTCTGCCGATGCAGGATCTCTACATACCGTTCTCTGAGGATCTGGCAGGCGGTAAACAAAGGCATCCTCAACGGAGCCCACTACAAAAGGTGAGTGAGTTGAGACAAACACTTGAGCATTTGGTAGCAGTTTTTGAATGGCAGGAAGAATTCGGCGCTGCCATTTAGGGTGCAGATGAATATCAACTTCGTCGAGGAATAAGATAATTGGCTGGGAAAAGATATCGCGATTTTCTTGCCAAGGAATAGATTCAAGGCGGAGAGCTAAATCAGAAATCCAACAAATTATAGACTTAAGCCCTTCAGGCAAAGCATCAAAAGTTACTTTCAAACCGTCCATATTGATAATAACTTCGAGCGGTAAACGCTTAAGTTGAAACGATACATCTAAGGAGCAGATATTACGAATAAACTGGCTAATACGTAATAATGCTAAATCATAATGTTCTGCTTCTAAAACCTCCCCATCAGCGCGCGCAAGCGCAGCCTGAGTTCTATTATTAGCAATCCATTGAGTTAACACCTGTGGTCGCACTGTTTGCCCAAAAGACAATGAACTCTCAAAAGGCGAGTTAGTAATATTTTGAATTGCAGAAACATTAAAGGAAGATTGCATATCACGATTACCAGAATATGCAAAAGCAGCAAAATCAAACTTCTTTGTTGAATATTCTTGGCTATGATTAAAATAGCTAACGTTACGCCACAACACACTACGTACGCCATTAGTCACCGCATAGTAGAAACTATCAGTATTGTATATTTGCTGAACAGAATCAGGAGATGCCATATTTTGCACACCAAATACGCCCTGCTCTTGGTAAAAAATAAATCTAATGCTGCTATTTTCACCACGATAGCGTTTTCTAACAAGCCTTCCACCATCATTAGGATCAGGCTGAAACACCGCAGCCAACGCATACAGCAGAGTACTTTTCCCACAGCCATTTGGGCCGGTGAAAATATGGATTTCCGCTTTCTCAGCGTCTTTTTCTTCGCTTTTGATCTGTGGAAAATCAAAATGGGTATGCTCAAACACGCCAACATCGCGCAGTGTTATGCTTTCTAACCGGTATTGTTGACGCATCTGATGTTCCTTGCCATGTTTGAGTATAAAACGCTGGTTATTTTATACAGCAATTGCCTTCAAAGCACCGCTCTAGCGTGACTTCTGCGCAGCGCTCCGCAAACTACCTCAGCCGCTGCGGGTGAGTAAATACCGTGCCACGCCCTGGTTTACTAAAACCAACCAGCGTGAGATTGCATTTTTCGGCAACATCGATCGCCAGCGTGGTCGCTGCCGAGACGGCAAACAAAATTTCGACACCGCACATCGCCGCCTTTTGTACCATTTCATAGCTTGCTCGGCTGGAAACCAATACCGCACCTTGCGTCCACGGCTGCTTGGCACGTATGCCCAACAGTTTATCCAGCGCCACATGGCGGCCGATGTCCTCGCAGCCTCCGAGCAATTCACCTTGCGGATCAATCCACGCAGCAGCATGAGTACAACCGGTGAGATCGCCGATTTGTTGCACGCTACGCAGCTGGCGCAATGCCTGATCCAGATTTTGTAGATCAAACGTTTGGGTAAACGGCAATGGCTCTAGCGGACGAACGACGTCGGTGATCTGCTCAACGCCACACACGCCACAGCCGGTTCGCCCAGCCATCGAACGTCGACGCTCTTTGAGTGCCATAAAACAGCGGCTTGAAAGCTCAATTTGCACCTCCACGCCGTTGCAGGCTGGCACCACGTCCATACCGTAGATATCCTGCGGGGTACGAATAATGCCTTCTGAAAGCGAAAATCCGAGCGCGAAGGCCTCAAAATCCTTCGGCGACGCCATCATCACCACGTGAGAGATGCCGTTATACACCAGCGCAACCGGGACCTCTTCCGCCACCCAGTCAGGCTGAGAACTGTGCAGCTGCCCACGTTGTTGCACCATGGTCTGGCGAACGCCATTAACTGGATTATTATTTAAAAAACTCATCTTATTCACGTCTTTGATACCTACCTGTAACAACCACAGGATTCATGTGGTAGTATTTAAGCACAAAGCGACTCCGCTCGCCGCTAAGAGTGAGCAAGTCCGTTAAGTTCTTATGACTCTAAACCTGCCATATCGAAAAATCGTGCGCGGGTTTAACGATGAATTTGTAAACAAACCAAATAAAACACACTTTTTGAAGCAATGTGATAGGAAGGAGATCACCATGCAGGTCAGCAGAAGACAGTTCTTTAAGATCTGCGCTGGCGGTATGGCAGGCACCACGGCGGCGGCGCTGGGCTTTGCTCCAGCGGTAGCGCTCGCGGAAACTCGGCAGTACAAACTGCTGCGAGCACGCGAAACCCGTAATACCTGTACATACTGTTCTGTCGGCTGTGGGCTGTTGATGTACAGCCTCGGCGACGGCGCAAAAAACGCAAAAGAGAGCATTTTCCACATTGAAGGGGATCCGGATCATCCGGTAAACCGTGGCGCTCTGTGCCCGAAAGGCGCAGGTCTGGTGGATTTCATCCACAGCGAATCTCGTCTGAAATACCCTGAATACCGCGCTCCCGGCTCTGATAAATGGCAACGCCTCACTTGGGACGATGCTTTTGAGCGCATCGCCAAGCTGATGAAAGCCGACCGTGACGCCAACTTTATTCCGACCAACGATCAGGGAACCACGGTTAACCGCTGGCTCTCGACCGGTATGCTCTGCGCCTCTGCATCGAGCAACGAAACAGGTTTATTAACCCAAAAATTTAGTCGCGCCCTCGGCATGCTTGCCGTGGATAACCAAGCGCGCGTCTGACACGGACCAACGGTAGCAAGTCTTGCTCCAACATTTGGTCGCGGTGCGATGACAAACCATTGGGTTGATATTAAAAATGCCAACCTGATCGTCGTTATGGGTGGCAACGCCGCCGAAGCGCATCCCGTTGGGTTCCGCTGGGCGATGGAAGCCAAGATCCATAACAAAGCTAAGCTGATCGTTATCGATCCACGCTTTACCCGAACTGCCTCGGTGGCAGACTTTTACACGCCGATCCGCTCCGGTACCGACATTGCTTTCCTGTCGGGCGTATTGCTGTATCTGATAACCAACAACAAAATTAACGCTGAATACGTTAAGAACTACACCAACGCCAGCCTGCTGGTGCGCGAAGACTATGCCTTCGACGACGGTTTATTCAGTGGCTATAACGAAGAAAAACGTACCTACGACAAAACGACCTGGAACTATCAGCTCGACGAAAACGGCTTCGCCAAACGCGATGACACACTGCAAGATCCGCGCTGTGTGTGGAATATGCTGCGCGAACATGTCAGCCGCTATACGCCAGAAGTGGTGGAAAACGTCTGCGGCACGCCAAAAGCCGATTTCCTCACCGTTTGCGAATATATCGCTGAAACCAGCGCCGCTGATAAAACAGCCTCGTTCCTGTATGCCTTGGGCTGGACCCAGCACTCCGTCGGTGCGCAAAACATCCGCACCATGGCGATGATCCAGCTGCTGTTGGGCAACATGGGGATGGCCGGTGGTGGCGTTAACGCCCTGCGCGGTCACTCCAACATTCAAGGTCTAACCGACTTAGGATTGCTGTCCACCAGCCTGCCGGGCTATCTCAATTTGCCGTCAGAAAAACAGGCCGATCTGCAAACCTATCTCACTGCGACAACGCCAAAACCAACGTTACCGGGTCAGGTAAACTACTGGGGTAATACGCCTAAGTTCTTCGTTAGCCTGATGAAATCTTTCTACGGCGATAAAGCGCAGAAAGAAAATAACTGGGGCTTTGATTGGCTGCCGAAGTGGGACAAAGGCTACGACGTTCTGCAGTATTTCGAAATGATGTCGCAGGGCAAAGTGAATGGCTATCTATGCCAAGGCTTTAACCCGGTGGCCTCGTTCCCGAACAAAAACAAAGTGGTGAAATCACTCTCCAAGCTGAAATTCTTGGTGACGATTGATCCTCTGAACACCGAAACCTCGACGTTCTGGCAAAACCATGACGAATTCAACGACGTTGATCCGTCACAGATCCAGACAGAGGTCTTCCGCTTGCCTTCAACCTGCTTCGCCGAGGAAAACGGTTCTATCGTGAACTCTGGCCGCTGGTTGCAATGGCATTGGAAAGGAGCAGACGCCCCGGGTGAAGCGTTAAATGACGGTGAAATTCTGGCCGGTATTTTCCTTCGCCTGCGTGAAATGTATGCCAAAGACGGCGGCGCCGTGCCTGAGCAAGTCCTTAATATGACGTGGGATTACCTCACGCCAGAAAATCCTGCGCCGGAAGAAGTGGCAAGGGAAAGCAACGGTAAAGCGCTGGCTGATTTGATTGACCCAGCTACCGGCGCTGTTCTGGTGAAAAAAGGTCAACAGCTTAGCTCCTTTGCTCAGCTGCGTGACGACGGCACCACCTCAAGCGGCTGCTGGATCTTCGCCGGAAGCTGGACGCCAGAAGGTAACCAGATGGCGCGCCGTGACAATAGCGATCCGTCCGGTTTAGGCAATACTTTAGGTTGGGCATGGGCATGGCCGCTGAACCGCCGCATTCTGTATAACCGCGCTTCAGCCGATCCATCGGGTAAACCGTGGGATCCAAAACGTCAGTTGCTGGAGTGGGACGGCGCAAAATGGTCAGGCATTGATATTCCTGACTACAGCACCGCCGCGCCAAACAGCGGTGTCGGTCCGTTCATCATGCAGCCGGAAGGTATGGGACGCCTGTTTGCGATTGATAAAATGGCCGAGGGCCCGTTCCCTGAACACTATGAGCCGTTTGAAACGCCGCTGGGAACCAACCCGCTGCATCCAAACGTGGTGTCTAACCCTGCTGCTCGCGTGTTTAAAGACGATCTGGCTGCCATGGGCAAAGCCGATAAGTTCCCCTACGTGGGCACTACTTACCGCCTGACCGAGCATTTCCACTACTGGACTAAACATGCCCTGCTGAACGCCATTCTTCAGCCTGAGCAGTTTGTCGAAATCGGTGAAACGCTGGCAGAGAAAAAAGGTATCAAGCATGGCGATACCGTGAAAGTCAGCTCCAACCGTGGCTACATCAAAGCCAAGGCGGTGGTGACCAAACGTATCCGCACGCTGAAAGTGGACGGTAAAGATATCGATACCATCGGTATTCCAATCCACTGGGGTTACCAAGGCGTGGCGAAGAAAGGCTTTATCGCCAATACCCTGACACCGTTTGTCGGTGATGCCAACACGCAAACGCCAGAGTTCAAGGCGTTCCTGGTCAATGTGGAAAAGGTGTAACGGAGACGCATTATGGCTTATCAATCTCAGGACATAATCCGGCGCTCTGCCACCAATTCCCTGACGCCGCCCCCCGAGGCGCGTAACCATCAGGAAGAAGTGGCAAAGCTGATAGATGTGACCACCTGTATAGGCTGCAAAGCCTGTCAGGTGGGCTGTTCCGAATGGAATGACATCCGTGATGAAGTTGGTCATAACGTCGGGGTGTACGATAACCCCGCCGATTTAACCGCTAAATCGTGGACGGTAATGCGTTTTTCCGAAGTTGAGGAAAACGGCAAGCTGGAATGGCTTATCCGCAAAGATGGCTGCATGCACTGCGCCGATCCGGGCTGTCTAAAAGCCTGCCCATCGGAAGGCGCAATCATTCAGTATGCCAACGGCATTGTCGATTTCCAGTCAGAGCACTGCATCGGCTGCGGTTACTGCATCGCAGGCTGCCCGTTTGACGTGCCGCGCATGAACAAGGAAGACAATCGGGTGTACAAATGCACCCTGTGCGTCGACCGCGTAACCGTGGGACAAGAGCCCGCCTGCGTGAAAACCTGCCCAACCGGCGCCATTCATTTTGGCACCAAAGAAGCGATGAAGAACCTTGCCGCCGAGCGTGTTGCCGAGCTGCAAACCCGGGGTTTTGCGAATGCAGGGCTGTACGATCCTGCTGGCGTCGGCGGTACTCACGTGATGTACGTATTGCACCACGCCGACAAGCCAGAGCTCTACCACGGCCTGCCGAAAGATCCAACCATCAGCCCAACCGTGCAGTTCTGGAAAGGTGTTTGGAAACCGCTGGCCGCCATTGGCTTTGCGGCCACCTTTGCCGCCAGTATCTTCCACTACGTCGGCGTCGGCCCTAACCGCGTCCACGACGAGGAAGAAAACGAAGTGGATGGCAAAGTCGACGATATCCCGCCAGATACCGAACAGCACGATCACGATAAGGAGGAGCGCAAATGAAGAAGGAAAAGCCGATTCAGCGTTACTCAGCGCCAGAGCGGATTAACCACTGGGTGGTGGCGTTCTGCTTTATTGTGGTGTCCATCAGCGGCTTGGGGTTCTTTTTCCCCTCGTTTAACTGGCTGATGAATGTCTTTGGCACGCCGCAGCTCGCACGCATCCTGCACCCCTTCTTTGGCGTGGTGATGTTCGCTTCGTTCCTGATCATGTTCTTCCGCTATTGGAAGCATAACCTGATCAATCGCGAAGACATCACATGGGCAAAAAACATTCATAAGATCGCGATGAATGAAGAAGTGGGTGATACCGGTCGCTATAACTTTGGGCAGAAGTGTGTGTTCTGGGCCGCCATCGGCAGCCTGCTCCTCCTTTTGGCCAGCGGCATCGTGATTTGGCGTCCTTATTTCGCCGATGCGTTCTCCATTCCAGTGATCCGTTTGGCGCTGATGGTGCATTCATTCGCCGCAGTGCTGCTGATTATTGTTATTATGGTACATATCTATGCGGCACTGTGGGTGAAAGGTACGATCACCGCGATGGTCGAAGGCTGGGTACCTGCTGCATGGGCCAAAAAACATCATCCGCGCTGGTATCGAGAAGTGAAAGCCAAAGAGCAAGAGCGGAAGTAACCTTATCTCCTCCACACGCCAGCGTCGTTTTGCGCTGGCATCTCCCCCTGATAAGGGGGAGCGCGAGAGGAGGTCTTAACACTGGATCAATTTCATGAGCATTAAAATCGTCCCAAAAGAACAGCTAGGTGCAGAACGCGAAAAATCAGGTGGTTTAGACAATATTCCTCCGGTGCTGTTTGCTAACCTTAAGAGCCTCTATTCCCGCCGCGCGGAACGTCTGCGTCAACTTGCGGAAAATAATCCTCTGGGCGATTACCTGAATTTTGCCGCGGCGATTGCTGATGCTCAGCAAAAAGCATTGCACGACAATCCATTAACCATCGATTTAACCCAAACGCTAACCAACGCGGCCGCCATGGGCAAACCGCCTCTGGATACGAGTATTTTCCCACGCACTCATCACTGGCACACCCTGTTGCAGGCGCTGATTGCCGAACTGATGCCTGATGCGCCAGAGCATGTTCAGCCGGTGCTAGAGAACCTATCTAAAACATCTGATTCCGAGCTGGAAATCATGGCGAAGGATCTGTTTGCCGGTAACTACGGTGTCGTCGGTAGCGATAAAGCCCCCTTCATCTGGGCCGCGCTGTCTTTATATTGGGCGCAAATGGCAACCCAAATTCCGGGCAAAGCCAAAGCCGAATATGGTGAACATCGCCAATTCTGCCCGGTATGCGGCAGCATGCCAGTAGCCAGCGTCATTCACATGGGTACCACCAACGGCTTACGTTATTTGCACTGCAACCTGTGCGAAAGCGAATGGCACGTAGTACGCGTAAAATGCACCAACTGTGAACAAACGCGCGATCTCAATTACTGGTCACTCGACAGTGAAAATGCCGCTGTCAAAGCAGAAAGCTGCGGGGATTGCGGAACTTACCTGAAAATGGTTTATCAGGAAAAAGACCCGAAAGTTGAGCCCGTTGCCGACGACTTAGCAACGCTGGTGCTCGATGCAAAAATGGAAGAAGAAGGCTTCGGGCGCAGCAGCATCAACCCGTTCCTGTTCCCAGGGGAATAAACCCCACCCGTTCTCTTTCTTCATAAAAAAACCCGCCGATGTATGGCGGGTTTTTTATTGCCCAGTCTGCGAGCTCAACTCCATCCTTGGTGACAACATTCTGTAAATCTATCCGAACTGTTTTCTTGGTGTAAAAGCTGGCGTAGCGTAACCCTTCACAAACGAGAAAACGAAATAGAGCTCGACCAGCTCCTCCCGCACCCAACAAGGCGAGGATTGGGAAAGGGTCAGTCCGTAATACTGATATTTCCCCCCCTAACCCTCCCCTTCACAAAAGCGGGAACTGTTCGGCTATATTCGTAAGGATCACGATCGGCTCCTCCCCCTGCGAAGGGGGAGGTTGGGAGGGGGTATGCCGAAAAACTCAATATTTAACGTTCCACAACATACCGATTTGCGTAAAGACTTAAGACATAACCTCACCTACCCAGAACGAAAACTCTGGTCAGCGCTTAAACATCGCCAGCTAGGCATTAAGTTCAGACGTCAGCATGGAGTTGGTCGCTACATCGTTGATTTTTATTGTGCCAGCTTATGCATGGCCATTGAGCTAGACGGCAATAGCCACTTCAACACAGAAGCCATCCAATATGACCGCATTCGCGATGATTATTTAAAATCATTAGGTATTCACGTAATTCGGATATGGAATAGTGATGTGATGGGGAATATCGATGGTGTTTTAGCGATGCTTGAGCACGAGATAAAAAATCTGGCTTTGCGACAGACCCCACCCTAACCCTCCCCTTCACAGGGGAGGGAACTGTCCGGCGATATTCGTAAGGATCTCGATCGGTTCCTCCCCCTGCCAAGGGGGAGGTTGGGAGGGGGTCATGATATTTACCTCACCCTAGCCCTCCCCTTCACAAAAGAGGGAACTGTTCGGCGATATGCGTAAGGATCTCGATCGGCTCCTCCCCCTGCCAAGGGGGAGGTTGGGACGGGGTCAGTCAGCAGATGCTTCCAAATACATCTTCCGCAGATAATGTGGCACCGCATCGTCAACGTTGCTGCCGATAACTTCCAGATTTGGCAACGCGTCTTTCAGGCGCTGATGGGAATCGCGCATGATGCAGCCTTTACCCGCCATCGATAGCATTTCCATATCGTTCATGCCGTCGCCGAAAGCGATGCAATCTTTAAGCGTATAACCCAAGAGCTTCGCCACATATTCCAGCGCGTGGCCTTTTGATACGCCGCCCGCCATCACTTCCAAGCAGGTTGGCAGCGAGAAACTGACGTTTACGCGATCGCCCCAGCGTGCATTGATAGCTTCTTCCAACGGCAGCAGTTTTTCATGAGTATCGCTGGTGAAGTAGACTTTACAGATGCCGTCTGTAGGTAAAAATGCCGGTTCAAACAGCTGATAGTGGAAAACGGACTCTTGGAAAAACTCTTTCTGCTCAGGGCTTTCACGGTTCATAAACCAATCATCATTACGATAGACGTTGGTCAGAATGTCTGGGTCGTTATGCACGATGTTATAAAGATCGCGGGCGATATCTTCATCTACGTTATGGCTGAAAATCAGTTCACCGGCGGTGTTATGTACACGCGCACCGTTTGACGTGATCATGAAAGCGCTGATACCTAAACTGTCTCTAACCTGTGCAATATCAATATGATGACGGCCTGTGGCAAACACAAAGTTTACCCCTAGCTGGGTCAGCTGTTGCAAAGTTTCACGGGCAAACGGAGTCAATGTATGTGCAGGTGACAGCAGGGTGCCGTCCATATCAGAAGCAACAATGTGGTACATAAAGTGTGTTCTAACCTCAGCTGGGGTTGGCGGCAGTTTCTGCCGACGAATCGGAGTGAAGAGCGTAAAAATGCAAAATGGCATTTAACGCCTCAGAGCGCATTGCGTCCCGCTCAAACAGGATCTCGTGGCGTGCGCCCTTAATAATATGGGGAGCCCCACCGTATGGTGGATTCCCCGCTTTCGTGAGTGACTGACAAAAAGCAAAATGCGATGCGTTGGCAACGACCCGATCATCACCCGCTTGTAATAACAGCAGCGGCGCAGTGATATTTTCAGCGTTGGCGATGGCTCGTTCTCCCGCCTGAATACTCTCGCGCACCCAGTGGTAAGTCGGCCCGCCGACCTGTAATTCAGGGTAATCAGCGTAATAGCGTAAAAAACGACGATAGCGAACCCGACTATGAGTGAGTTCATTAACAATAAAAGGCAATGGGCGCCAATGGCCGGTACCTAATGCGTAATTATCCCGCATTTTCGGATAGCGTTCTGCCCAGTCAGCAATCCGTTTGGCAACCCATAACGGCATGGGCAATTTTATCCCCGTCATAGGCGCACACAGCGCGGCGGCGGTAACGCCCTGCGGCCTGCGAGCCAAAAACAGCGCGAGTATCGCACCGCCCATGGAGTGGGCCAGCGCAAAACGCTGTTTGTAGGGTTTAGATAAAATTTCTTGCTGCCAGAGAATCTCTAGATCATCGACGTAATCATCAAAACGAACGACGTGTCCACGGTGATGATCGTCCAGCATTCGCCCTGATTTTCCCTGTCCACGATGATCGACAATCACCACGTCATAGCCGCTGTGAAACAGATCGTAGGCGAGTTCAGGATACTTCATGTAGCTTTCGATGCGCCCTGGCGAAACCAGTACCACACGGGAATGCTGTTTTGACGTAAAACGGACAAACCGAATTGAAACATCGTCCACGCCCATAAAAACCTCTTCCTGACGTTGTTGCCAGAAATCGAGTAATGGACCGGTGGTAAATGCGGCGAATTCGTTCTCGCGCTGTAACCAGCTTTGGTTCAGAGGAGGCATAGGAGCCGTTATTGTCCTTTGGTAATTTTGTGAGCAATCGCACAAGAAATAGCTGTTTCGTATTGTGGCATAAAAGCGTTCGTTCAGGGAGTGATAACCATATTGTCGGCGGAACATGAACCAAAAAGGTGATTATTAGTTACACACATGAATACATTCTCCCATATCGAATAAATTCACTTGCGCATCGTCACACATTTTGTAAGTTTGGTTAATGGGGCAAGCCCCACCGCACAGACAGGCGGCTTTAATTTCTTAATATAAAAACTCCAAGGCAGGACTACATATGAAAAACGTTGGTTTTATCGGTTGGCGCGGGATGGTCGGCTCTGTACTCATGCAACGCATGATTGAAGAACGCGATTTTGACGCCATTCGCCCGGTTTTTTTCTCAACATCTCAGCACGGTGAACCTGCGCCAACCTTTACCGGTCAGCAAGGTACCTTGCAAGATGCGTATGATATCGACGCATTGAAGGCGTTGGACATTATCATCACCTGCCAGGGCGGCGATTACACCAACGAGATTTACCCTAAGCTGCGCGCCAGCGGCTGGCAAGGTTACTGGATTGATGCCGCGTCTTCGCTGCGCATGAATGAGGACTCGGTTATTATCCTCGATCCGGTTAACCACGATGTGATTCATGATGCGCTCAACAAAGGTATTAAAACCTTCGCGGGCGGTAACTGCACCGTAAGCCTGATGTTGATGTCTCTGGGCGGCCTATTTGCCAATAATTTGGTCGATTGGGTATCCGTGGCGACTTATCAGGCAGCCTCCGGCGGCGGTGCACGCCATATGCGTGAGCTGCTCAGCCAAATGGGTATGCTGCATAACAGCGTTGCCAAAGAGCTACAAAACCCAGCATCCGCCATTTTAGATATCGAACGTAAAGTCACCGAACTAAGCCGTAGCGGCACACTGCCAACGGATAATTTCGGCGTACCGCTAGCGGGTAGCCTAATTCCTTGGATCGACAAAGCGCTGGATAATGGCCAGAGCAAAGAAGAGTGGAAAGGTCAGGCTGAAACCAACAAGATTTTAGCCACCAAAGAGATCATTCCCGTCGATGGTTTGTGCGTGCGCGTTGGTGCTCTGCGTTGCCATAGCCAAGCTTTCACCATCAAGCTCAAACAAGATGTCTCCCTGCCTGAAATCGAGCAAATGCTGGCCAGCCACAACGACTGGGTCAAAGTGGTTCCGAATGACCGCGAACTTAGCATGCGCGAGCTAACGCCTGCCGCCGTCACCGGTACGCTATCAACGCCGGTCGGTCGCCTACGTAAGCTGAATATGGGACCACAGTACCTTTCTGCATTTACCGTGGGCGATCAGCTGCTGTGGGGCGCTGCGGAACCTCTGCGTCGCATGCTGAAGTTTGTGCTGTAAATGATTAGCCCTCTCCTTCGTTGGAGAGGGTTCCCATTCCGTCACTATCACGCCTCGACCACCACCTTCGGCACCCGAATCACAATACGGGTAAATTTATCAGCCTCGCTTTCCACGCTCACACCAAACCTATCGCCATAGCGAGCTTTAATCCTTCTATCAACCAAGTTCATGCCTAAGCCATCTCCGCGTGGTTTGGACTGATAGAGACCCGCATTATCTTCAACGCTAATCAGAATATCGTCGCCCTCCCTCCAGCTATGCAAACGAACCTCGCCAACGCCAAACAGCTGCGACGTGCCATGCTTAATCGCATTCTCCACAATCGGCTGCAACGAAAACGCGGGTAAGCGTATGTGTAGTAAGGACTCGTCAATATCAAAATCAATCATCAGATGATCGGAGAAACGCGCTTTCTCAATTTCCAAATAAGCTTTTACATGTTCAATTTCATCACCCAGCGTCACTTCGTCGCTGCTGCGTTTTAGATTTTTGCGGAAAAACGTCGACAGCGAAAGCACCAGCTTACGGGCATGGTCGGGATCACGCCGGATCACCGCCGATAAGGTATTCAGCGCGTTAAATAGAAAATGGGGATTCACCTGCGCATGCAACAACTTGATCTCAGACTGAGCCAGCAATTGTTTCTGCTGCTCATATTTACCCGCCAATATCTGCGCCGAAAGTAAGTGAGCAATACCCTCACCCAATGTACGGTTAATGCTTGAGAACAACTTATTCTTCGGCTCATACAGTTTGATGCTGCCTACCACGCGGTTATCTTCACCGCGCAGCGGGATCACCAGCGTTGAGCCAAGCTTACAGTTCGGCGTGACCGAGCACTGATAGGCCACTTCGTTGCCATCGGCATAGACCACCTGATCAAGCTCAATGGCACGATGCGTGTGATGAGAGGTAATGGGCGACCCCACTAAATGGTGATCGTCGCCAATGCCTATAAATGCCAACAGCTTTTCACGATCGGTGATCGCCACTGCGCCGACCCCTAATTCTTCATACAGCACTTTGGCAACTTTCATGCTGTTTTGTGGGTTAAAACCTTGCCGCATAACACCTTCAGCTCGAGCCGCAATTTGCAGGGCTTTTGAGGAGAACGCCGAAGTGTACTTTTCAAAGATCGCCCGCCGATCGAGCAAGATCTGCATAAACATGGCCGCACCGACGGTGTTGGTGATCATCATCGGCAAAGCAATATTTTCCACCAGCTCTTCGGCCTCCCAGAACGGGCGCGCCACGATCAAAATGATCAGCATTTGGAAACACTCAGCCAAAAATGTAATTGCAGCAATCACCAACGGCTGGAACAGCAGATCTAACCGATTATTTTTCAGCATATAGCGATGCAATAACCCACCGACCAAGCCTTCCACCACCGTGGAAATCATACAGGCCATTGCCGTCATGCCGCCCATCGAATAGCGATGCAGGCCGCCGGTCAATCCCACCAAAAAGCCCACCGATGGACCACCAAGAACCCCACCTAAAACGGCGCCTATGGCACGGGTATTAGCGATAGAATCATCGATGTGCAGGCCAAAATAGGTACCCATGATGCAAAACATCGAAAAGGTGAGATAACACACCAGCTTATGCGGCAAACGAATAGTGACCTGCATCAGCGGGATAAACAGCGGGGTTTTACTCAACAAATAGGCGATAACCAGATACACGCACATCTGTTGAAGTAGGGAGAGAATTAAATCGATCTGGCTGACACCCATGGAAAATATCCTTCATTCACATGGCAGGTTTTACATGGTAAATAGTGTAACTGATCGAGGAGTAGCGACCGTGCTTTTATCCCCAAAAATCATAGGCGATACTCGAAGCACAGCCGAATTTAGGCAAAAAAAAAGCCAGCACCCGAGCTGGCTAAAAAAACACTGGAAGCAATGTGAGCAATGTCGTGCCTTCTCGAAAGGACTCCTTGGATAGCGTGAGTCAAATATGAGCTACTTGACTGACGTTTCTCTAAGGTTGTCTTCCCTAGAATGCACGGCAATGATAATCATTATCAATATCACTTGTAAAGCGTTTTTTTATCTATTAATAACCCTACTAAAATAGTTTTTATCCTTTATATTGAATGGGTTATTTGCTAACTCGTTGACAGGAAAAACAAATGCCCGAGATTATAATTCGCGCAGCAACGCCAAAAGATGTCGAAGAATTGCACAAATTACATACTTATCCGCAGGTCTACGCCCAAACGCTACAGCTTCCGTATGCCACGACAGAAGTTTGGGAAAAACGCCTGAATCAAACGCCGGCTGGCACCTATCATCTTGTGGCGGTGCATGAAAATGACATCGTGGGATGTGTGAGTTTAGACGCCTACCAGCGGCCACGTATGCGCCACAGCGGAACGTTTGGCATCAGCGTTAGACATGATTTTCAAGGGCGCGGCGTGGGAAGCAAACTGATGACAGCGATGCTGGAGCTTGCCGACAAATGGCTGGATTTAAAAAGAATTGAGCTTACGGTGTTTACCGACAACGTCGGTGCCGTTGCGCTGTATAAAAAATTTGGTTTTGAAATAGAAGGCACCAGCCGTAGCTACGCATATCGTGATGGTGATTACGTTGATGCATTCCATATGGCGAGACTACGCGTGCTCCTGTAGCAACCCTTCCTTGTGGCTGACCAGATAACGACAGAAATTGGCGTGATTGGTTAGCCCAAGCTTGCGCATTGCGCTACGTTTATGGCCACTAATCGTTTTCTCACTCACCTTCAATTTACGCGCAATTTCTCCGAGCGTTTGTCCCTGCTGCAAACAACTCATCACCCTTTCTTCGCTACGCGTTATCTTAACATCGGCTTGTTTTCCTCGCTTTTCAAGGAAGCCTCTAATGGCATCGCTGTGATCAATCACGCCCGATAATAAACGAGCCAAAATCGCCTCACGCAGCGACGAAATTGGTTCCTGCTTAGACAGTAATGTATAAGTGTTATGTGAGATGACTCTCGACAAAACATAAGGATCTTCAGAGCGCGTTAAGACGATCACTGGAAGTTTAGGAAAAGCCGCCTTCAGAAAATGCAACGTATCTAATGCGCCTGATAAGCCATATTCAAAAGGAACAATTTCGATAATTAATGCATCAAATGGTTTTAGCGTGTGCTCAAGAACAAACTGAGAACATAGATTGAAGGGCTGACATTTGATATCCATGCCATCCATGCAACTATATATTCCCATCGCATCAACATGAGAGGTTTCAACTAATGCAATTCTTAACATTTTATCCCTAATGATAATTATATGAGGAAAAATCTTCAAATTATCCTGCAAATTTGCAATGCAATGTATAAATTCCTAAGGCAGTAAAAATAATTATTCACAAACCTTAAAGAAAACTATAACACTCTAAGTTGTTATCAATACATGAACATTTCTGGTATGTTTTGTATATAATTTCACCGCTTTTTGCAAAATAAAAAACCATTACTTTACGAAAAACCAGAATTATTACCTACTAAAATGATGTTTTGCATGCTGAAAAAGTTATTTTATGGCTGTATTTTACTCAATCAAATAATAGGTTATACAATTAACAAATAGCATTGACATCATGACATTGCGCTTAATCTAGATATAATGAATCTGGGACACTAACCTAAATTTTTACACACAGTGCAAATACCTCAATCGTGGTAATTGCAATCAATATAAAAAAGAGAAATATGCACAAAAACAATTTAGCAAAAGAACTATTTCTTTATAGTTCAGTTATACAAACGCTGCCTAATTTTAGACAGTCCATCGGACGTCATTATGATTTGATGTTATCAATGTGTAACACTCATCCTTTATTCTATAAAACGATGTTTAAAGATACGCGTTTCAATATCGCTATAACGATATTATGTTTTTATTTTACGCGTAAAGACCCCACATTATCCGATGTTAAAAGCTACTGTGTAAATCATGGACTAGGAAGCCATAACAGTTTGGAATCATTAATGTTTTTCTTGCGTGTCGGTGGAAGGCTTAATGTAAGAAAAAGCGAAAAAGACAAACGAATTCTATTGTTCAATCCTACAGAAAAAGGTTTGGATGAGACTCGTCGTTATTTAGCAAATTCTCTCGCTATTTTTCCCGATCTCCTACCGGATTATCGATTAAAAAAAGATCACCTTGAAAATTATGAGGGATTAAAAAATTTCTTCATCCGCTGTGCTGACCTGATGTTCAATGATGTTATTGTGAGCAATATACTTCCTGACTCTCAGGTTTTTTTATTAAAAGATGCAGGACATATGATCTTTATACGTCTTTACATCGAATCGTTAAAACAAAAGGAAAATCATGGCGTCACTGCCAATATATCCTATAGTCAAATTGCCAAAGAAACTTCCGTTTCACGTACTCACTTACGCAGGATTGTTGATGCCGCAGCCAAGAAAAATCTTATGACGCCTCATGAGAATATGACGCTGACATTGCATGACTCTTTCATTACATTAGCGGAAGAATACATGGGATTATATTTTGCCTTTGTGCTGTATTGTTTAGATATTGACCCTACAAATTCAGTATTAATGTAGAGCGGTTACAACCATATATATTTAAAGCTAATCACATCTAAAATAGCACCGATGAAAAATGGTCACTTAAATGATTAGTTGATTATCTGGTTGTAATCCCAGTAATTCCCTTCATCGTTTATTAGCGAGAAGGATATCTTCTTGCTCGTATTTTCTAAGCCCGAAGGCAACGTAATTTGATGATGGCTTTTGGGCGGTAACGTTCCTATATCTAAAGGAATATTATTTATTGTCACACCAATAAGACTTAAGTAAAACTCGGTTGGATTTTCAATTGTTAGGCTCTCGTTTTGCCGCATAAATGTGATCTTTTGACCAATCGACTTTTCTGGCTTACCCAGTCCTTTTGGGCGTAAAAAGAGCTTCATTTGAGTACGTAGTGCAATCGTAATTTTCTGCACAGAGTCCCCTGCCAAACGTGGAGGGATCTCATAAATATTCAGCCAAAACATCGATTCACGGTCCTTGGGAAGCGGATTGTCCATCACCATTAAGCGTAAATTCGTCATCTCTTCGGGTTGCAGCTTAAATACAGCGGGCAATACCAACACAGGGGAAGCGCTTTTATCCGGCGTTGCCTGTGGATCTCCATCGTCAGACCAAGCCTGAACAACCACGGGATAAGTGTTTTTATTCACCAGCTGTAGCGACGCTTCTGTTTCGCCATCGTTAAACACCACGCGAGTCGCCGCGGCGTTCACCGCTGCCTGCACATTGGCTACGCCGAGCAGAGCAAAAATAATGCAGCCAATACTACTGAATGCGGATAAGAATCTGTGCATGCGCCTGATAGCTCCCTGCGGTGAGTTCATCCGAGCCAAATTTCTCTAGCTGCGCCATAAATGTTTCGGTGTAGCTATCAATTCCCTGAGCCGTATTCGAATCCACTTTGGTTTGATCTCCGCCAAGAATCGGTGACCAACCGGTTGTTTGAGTCGTATCCGTGGTTAAGAACTGCATCGGCTGATTATTACGGTAGATCTTCACTCCCACTCCGCGGGCATGACCTTGCGCACCATACTGTTCATCTAATAGGTAGTTCGCTGCACCTGACGTGATGAGTCCATATTTTGTTGCAGCCGCAACGCTAGCAGGCGGAGCCAAGAAACCTAGCGCTATCTGCCCCGTTTTCAAACCCGACTTAGCGGCGGATTGACACTTAAAATCTAGCGTAAACGGCGATTGGCTTACTTCTCCCGCCTGAAGCGCACTGATATTGATCGCGGGCAATGTCACCACCGGCGTGAAATTACTGACCTTACAGGTCGCCCCCCGGCGAAACGTCACGTATTTATACAGTCCAATCGATGCAGGCCAAGTGCCGTACCAGCCAGGAAAACTGGTTTGGGAATCCGCGCCATCGGCAGGCCCAGAGATACCAGGCCCTCGAAATGCAATATATGCGTTAGGTTGCGTGTACCCATACAAATAGCTCGCAACGCTATAGGTTCCTGCACGCACGTAGTTGAGACGAAAGAGTTCAGTTTGCACCGCGCTAAAATTCTTCGCTTTAATCAGCAAACGTCCTTTGCTATCAGTATCAAGCCCTGTCAACAAACGAGACTTCCAGATTTTGTCGTAGAACTGGCCCGTTTCCATGTTAGTAAAGCGTATAGCAATGTTGCTCACAAAAGTGGCGTAGGCTTTCGGTGCAACACCGGTAATACTGCCATCATCGTACAAGCCGCCATAGGCCGCATCGCCGTTGGTCGCATACATTTCAAAAATTTGGTTGGCATCTGCCGCATCGCAGCGAAACAGGACTCGCTCACTCTCAAAGCCTGAGTTAATTGCATAGGTGGTAAACGGTGCCACGCTGGAGGCTAATAAAGTGCCATCAGGCTGGAAATCATTGCTGGTGCTGATATCCACAACGCTAGGCAACCCTAAAGAGCCGTTGTTGTTATCTAGACTACCGAGCCATGAACTTGCCACCCCATCACTGGGACTGCTCAGCTGCGATTGAGCGGTAATTTTTGTGCAATTAGCGATTGCAGATGTTGATATCATCAACAGGAAAAGTGTTGATATTGCACCGGTGTTGGCTCTCATCCTGAACATTCCCTTCCCCTTAATGTACACATTGCCCAGAAACAGAAACCAACTCCTGCTCTTCAGACGACTCTGGTAAGACGTAGCTCACGCGACACATCTCTTCTGCACTCTCACCCCAACGCACGGTCAACGTACCTTGACGCTCACGTACGCGGGCATAAATCAGGCTCGCTTGGCCAGACATCCCTACTACATGATTTTGGTCATCCACCACGTTGGCGCCCATTGGCAAAGCATCGGTGCCATTGATTTTGGCTTTGATTAACACGCCATAACCACTCAGCGTATCGAAGGACGCCTTCACGGCAGCACCCGCATACGGGATCACGCGGCTTTGCGTGCTCTTAAGTTCGGTATGCTTGTTGATCCCTTTAGGATCAAGGCTGATCGTGTTGTAACGATAAGGCGTCAGCGATGGAATAATGGCGTAGCCATTGCCGTCTATTCGCGCGCCCTGCCCGTTTTTCACCAATGCGCCTTTAGCGCCTTTGGCTTCAACCAAACCAAACGTCTCGCTCAGATAAGGCCCAACCGTAACGCCACCGCGATGGATCACCGCCGCGCCGCGCCCCCCGACACCCCATTGGGTATATTCGCTCGAGGCGGAATAACTACCGTTAAGCGTACCGAACGCAGAGTTCTTTTGCAGATTCGCGCCCCAGTTATTAGTGCTACCCGCTTGGTTTTCGCGGTTTTGCTGATATCCGGCATATACCGAATAATTCAGCGTTCCTTGTTCATCTAACATGCCAGAAAGGGATGTTTGCGCTGAGTTACCGGAGCTATCAGCATGACTGAGCGACGTCGAAACGTAGTTTTCACGTCCGCCAAACGAAAGCGGGATTGAGAACGTTAATGTAATCAGGTTCTCAGTATTGCCCACGTAGGAAGAGGAATACCTGCGCTCAGAATCATCATCACCACCAATATCCATCTGGTTACGGTATACCGACTGCTGACGGCTGATCGCCAAGTTGTAGCTAATGCTTTTCCAACTGTTGGAATAACCCAGTTGAAGCTGCGTATTACGCGATTGATTATCGTAGTAATCCATCACCGATCCCGACAAGTACAAGCTGCCGTAATCACCCAGCGTCTGGTTGATCATCGCGGTAAACTGATTACGCTGATTCAAGGTATCCGACTTAAACACATTGTTTGAGCCATGTTTTTTACTTGCTCGCTCGCCTAATACATCACTCAGCTCGCGATAGCCTTCCGTGGAATAGCGATAACCCGCCAGCGCAACGTTAGTACCGGTGTAATCAAATGTTCGGCTATATGAGGCCTGCACTCGCCACCCTGACTGACTTTGTTCATCATCAATTTTGGCATGCGACCATGTGGTGTTCACACCAAATGCGCCTAACCAATGACTCCATACGCCACCGGCCAAAATAGCCTGATAGTCATCTGCAACACGCAAGCCGAGGTTGCCGGTAAGGCTATTGGAAACCCCGCGCTCATAGGTGAAATCACCGAACAGGTTCTGCGTACCGCCGTAATCACGTGCTTTCCCAATGAGAGCGTTATAACGACCAACGCCAGGACGCATCGAATCAGGTACCGCAGAAAATGGCACGGTAAACGTTGAGCTACGCCCATTTGCTTCGATGACTTCAACCTTCAAGTCACCTTCATAGTGGGTGCTGCTCAAATCATCAATAACAAAAGGCCCCTGAGGGACGTTGGTTTCGTAGATAGTACGGCCATTTTGGCTCACCACTACGCGCGCGTTGGTCTGCGCTGTTCCTCGGATCTCAGGCGCATAGCCACGACGCGACTGTGGCCACATACGCTGGTCGGTTTCCAGCTTGACGCCGTTAAACGCCATGCTGCCAAACAACGAGCCACCGCTATAGCTTTGGCCAATCATCAAGTTGCTGTTCAATGCCGCAATTGGCCTTTGCAGGTAAGTTTGCAGCGATTGCCACTGATAATGGGATTGGCTCGGCGACTGGCTATACGTTGCCGATGATTGCTGGCGTAGCTGCCATAAACCTAGGTTGATACCCGACTTCAAGCCAAGAAAACCATACTGACTGGTTCCACCAGAGCCCGAGCGATAGTGACTTTGATAATAGTTAGTGCTGTAGTTGAGGAACATCAACGATTCGCCAGCATCCCAACTTTCCACGGGAACGGCGTCACGCGGTGAGCGCGTTAACAAAGCCTGAGGAATATAGAGATCCAAACGCAGCCGAGGCTGGTCAAAGGCCCAACTGGCTCCCTTTAGCAGCTGTTCAGGCGCCTGACATACCGCTTTTTGTTGTGGATCGGCGGCTTTATCGACGGGCGGCAGCGAACTTTCGTTAACACCTGATTCCAAATAAAAATCACGGCTAAGGCAAGGTTCGCTCTTTTCTTGAGCGGAGTTGTTAACAAAGTCAACGCTGTCTCGCTGCATAAAACGGCCATTCAGATAAATATCGACTGAATATTTTCCCGCAGCGGTATTATTATCCGTATTAAAACGCTTTAGTCCCTTAGCAAATCCACCACCTAAAAACAATGACTCATCAAAGGTATATTGGCTATTATCTGTCGCCCACGAATAAACGCTCATCGGGAATAATGCACAGGTAATCCACGAAGCTAATTTACGATTATTCATCTAAATACCCTCTCATTCCATGAGATGAATGAGGAATCCATTATAGTTGGTAACGGTGCGTTATTTTCGCTCCCTGATCGTTAATATAATTAATCGTTAACTCAGGATTTTTTGTTCTGCTTGGCACCGGCCATGCTTCACTACTAAACGGGGCGATCATTTTATTGCCGAGTTGAGTCACTTTATTTTCTGACAAAATGCTGGCCCCTGAAATAGACAGGTAATAGCCACTCATATTTTCTAATTCCAGCGAGTAAGAGTTTCCCCGCTGAACTATTTTTGGTTTTACGTTTTGAGCAATCTCTGCAGGTGATGTCGTGATTCCAGCCGGGCGATAAAAAACCTTCACTCTGTTACGCAGCATTATCAACATTTGATTACTGCTGCTTTTTGCTTCTCTTGGTGGAATTTGTAAAAAATTAAGGTAATAGACGGACTCGCGATCCTGAGGTAATTGTGCCCCAGTAAACATTAGCCGTACGGTTTGGCCTGCTTTAGCCGCCATTTTAAAAAATGGCGGTGTAATAATGAATGGCGCTTGGCCTGTTTCAGGCGTTGAGTCTTCATTACCGCTGTCCATCCATACCTGAATCACATTAGGAAAATCATCGTGATTAGTCAGTTGGATATTTACCTCTTTGTTTTGTGCAGGGTAAACCACACGGTTTCCTGTCATCACCACGCTTGCCTGCGCCGAAGCAACTAGGCAAAGCGCCAAAACACATCCAGTAAAAACACCCCTGACAGATAACATATTATTATTCCTAAATAATTTACAGACCGGCATCCCGGTCTGTATGGCTTACTGGTAAGAAATTGCGTACTGTAATGAGCCCGCTACGGTGCCCGCTGTTGCTGCTGCAGTTGCGTAATACTGAACAGCGAAGTCATGCGTCGCTTCGGTATCACCTTGTTTCAGTACCAGACCATCAACGCTTTGTGGGCTTGTTAAATTAATACCCGTCGTGTCTTGCGTGCTTTTCAGGATTTGTAATTCGACGTTTCCAGCACCACCGGTATTACCTAAATTGCCGCTATTGGTAACGTTATTACCAACGAAAACGGTTTTAATATTGGTGTCTGCCGCATCATTTTTGGTGCAGCCTGTTACGCCCAGAGTAAATATCGTTTGGCCAGCAGTGTCACCAGATGCCGCCAAATCAGTAGCCGCTACGGTTGGCAGTAAAACAATTGGGCTCGCATCATTTCCGTTAATAGAAACAGAGCAAGTCTGAGCGGTAACTTCACCTTGGAAAGTGATGGTATTCGCACTGATTGCCATTGCAGATGCAGAAACAAAACAGCCCGCCATTAGTGCGATTGATAAAATAGATTTATTCATTAGGTTCTATCCTTTAATTTATACAGATGATTATCGTTATTTGTTTTAACGATTTTATTAATTTAAAAATCCCTGTTTTTTTAGTCGCTAGAATAAAAACGGGCTATTTGGTGTTTACTGCAGAGTGAAGCGCGATCACTCTGGAGTAGAAACCTAAAGCAAGTTTTTAGTTATCTAAGGAAAACAAAAACGTCGAATTAAAAGTGTATTTCAAAACAAACAAAAATGTATTCATGATCCTTCACCTTATATATCGGCTAACACCACTTTTCTATGCGTTCACATAGCAGGAAGCGTTCCTCTTATCCGAGAGGAATATGCGTAATTAACCAAGAGATTTGTTATTTATTTTTTAATTCGATTTAGCTAATCCTTATAAACATGACCAGATAGAAAGTAAGAAAAAGATTAACAGACTGCTCAGAAGATTCCTATACCCACAAGGTGAATGAGGTGTTAAATAAATGTTATTTCATTCGGAAGTCAGATCTATTTCAGGTGTCAAATCGATAACATTTGTGAATGCAAGGTAAAAAAACACCATGATTTACATATAATTAGCATGTTTATCATGAATCCTAACTTTTTAGCCAGCGAAAAATCGCCCCATTTTTGTTCAGGGTGTACATTTTGGGGGTCATATCTAAAAACATGGTTTTTTACAAAAATACATAGACGCGTCATGATCAATTTTTGCAAAAATAAGATAAATCGTGTTTTTGCAGTCAAGTTACATCCAGACGCAATAAATCACTTACGTTGACTATTGGTTTATCAAATCAACCTTTACATAACCAATAACCACACTTATAGTTTGCGCAGTTAATCAGCGGAGATCCTTCCTTGGAAAGTCAGAGTAGTAACTTACATAGCAGTGACATATCACTGGCAAGCTGACTGTCTCCCCAGATGCTTTGCTTGCCAGACTCGGCGGGCAGCATCATTTCTCATCTCAGAACTGTTGCGTACCCATAAAAGACGTTATCAGCCAATAGGCTGATGGATTTGATGCGGACAGTTATCATGCAAATTTATACTCGCGCCCTATTCCCTCCGGGGAGAAACCTATCGATGTGAGTTGTCGGTAACGTTTAACGTCGCCAACTTTCTCGCGTCAGCTTTTCTTGTTGCTGTTGATTGCACCAAATCAACCTGCGCAGGAAGGCTTTCTCACGCCGGTATTTCGATATACGTCCACTTTGGACACACAGCAAACACTCTCGCCGCGAGGCGTAAGGAATCAATATGGACGAGCACCCCAGAAGCAACGTTATCCGCGTTGCACGGGCTGACGTGAGCAAACTCCGTCCCTAGTCTGCAACGCATACTCTTAGCCATTGGCTAATTAAGTAATTTAGCGAAAGAAAACTCCTCATTTTGGGGCGGGTTTCTGCACGCAAAAAACAGTGATGAGTACTGTGTTATGACCCAGATAATCGATCAGGCCGCTGAAAAACGCAGCCGCAAAGACAAGAAAAAAGTGACCTATCTGATTGCAGAAGAATCTGCGGTCAGCTTGGATGCAACCCTATCTAATCTCTCTTCAAACCTCAGTGGACTTGAGGAAGAAGACGCACGCGAACGCCTGCTGGAAACAGGCCCAAATCAGGTCGCTCATGAAAAAGTGCCACCAGCTTTGGTGCAGTTGATCAGCGCGTTTAACAACCCCTTCATTTTTGTTCTGATGGTGCTGGCAGCGATCAGTTTCTTCACCGACTACTGGCTACCGCTACAACGCGGTGAAGAAACCGATCTCATTGGCGTCATCATTATTTTGATCATGGTGTCGTTAAGCGGATTACTGCGTTTCTGGCAGGAATTTCGTACCAACAAAGCCGCTGATGCTTTGAAATCAATGGTGAGAACCACCGCGACGGTGCTGCGCCGGGCGCATCCTGCGGCCAAAAGCGAGTGCAAAGAGATCCCTCTGCAAGAGCTGGTGCCGGGCGATATTATTTTGCTTTCCGCAGGCGATATGGTTCCAGCCGACGTTAAATTGATTGAATCGCGCGATCTGTTTATCAGCCAAGCCGTTCTGACCGGTGAGGCGATTCCAATTGAAAAATATGATGTTACCGCCAGCGTTAGCCAAAAATCATGCAGCGGCAATAATAGCGAAAGCGAGCTGTTAGAGCTGTCCAACATTTGTCTGATGGGTACCAACGTCGCCAGCGGCACCGCGAAAGCCGTTGTCGTTGCGACCGGTGGCAAAACCTATTTTGGTTCTCTGGCTAAATCCATTGTTGGCACGCGCACGCAAACGTCGTTTGACCGTGGTGTTAACAGCGTAAGTTGGCTGCTGATCCGCTTTATGTTGGTCATGGTGCCCGTTGTTCTGTTAATCAACGGCTTCACCAAAGGCGATTGGGCAGATGCCGCGCTGTTTGCTTTGGCCGTTGCCGTGGGTTTAACCCCAGAAATGCTGCCAATGATCGTGAGCTCTAACTTGGCGAAAGGGGCAATTACCATGTCCCGTCGTAAAGTTGTAGTTAAGCGTTTGAATGCCATCCAAAACTTTGGTGCCATGGACGTTCTGTGTACGGATAAAACCGGCACGCTAACGCAAGACCGCATCATTCTTGAACATCATATCGACATCAATGGGCACGAGAACAAAGAAGTGCTACAGCTGGCGTGGCTAAACAGCTACCACCAGAGCGGCATGAAAAACCTGATGGATAAAGCGGTGATCCGCTTCGGGCGTGCCCGTCCTGAAGTTGAGGCTATGGCTCGGTTTAGTAAAATCGACGAACTGCCATTCGACTTTATTCGCCGTCGCCTGTCGATTGTGGTGAGTGATGAACAACGTCGCCATACGCTGATTTGCAAAGGCGCCGTCGAAGAGATGTTGGCTATTGCCACGCATATCAGCGATGACGGCAACATTTTGCCACTCGATGACAGCGCGCGTGCCGAGCTGCTGAAATTAGCCACTCACTATAATGAGCAAGGTTTCCGCGTGCTGATGGTGGGTACCCGTGATTTAGGTATCGATGGCTGTGTTTTCCCGCTGAGCAACAGTGATGAGCGCGATTTGGTGATCTGCGGATTGCTGACGTTCCTCGATCCACCAAAAGAGTCTGCGGCTGAGGCGATCACCGCGCTGCGTGAAAACGGCGTGATGGTTAAAGTATTGACCGGCGATAACCCAATTATCACCAGCAAAATCTGCCGTGATGTGGGTTTAGAACCGGGCGAGCCTCTGCTGGGTAGCGAGATTGAAGGCATGAGCGACGAGCACCTTGCCTTGCTGGCCGAGCAACGCACCGTGTTTGCTAAGCTAACGCCGCTGCAAAAATCACGTGTACTGAAAGCGCTGCAAAGCAACGATCATACCGTCGGTTTCTTGGGCGATGGTATCAATGATGCCCCAGCGCTGCGCGATGCTGACGTTGGTATCTCCGTAGATACCGGCACCGATATTGCCAAAGAGTCTGCCGATATCATTCTGTTGGAAAAAGATCTGATGGTGCTGGAAGAAGGCGTCATTACCGGCCGTGAAACCTTCGGGAACATCATTAAGTACCTGAACATGACCGCCAGTTCTAACTTTGGCAACGTGTTCTCCGTGTTGGTTGCAAGCGCCTTTATTCCGTTCTTGCCGATGCTTGCCATTCAGCTGTTGCTGCAGAACTTGATGTATGACATCTCACAGCTGACCCTGCCATGGGACAAAATGGACAAAGAGTTCCTGCGCAAACCGCGTAAATGGGATGCCAAAAACATTGGACGTTTCATGCTGTGGATTGGGCCGACGTCATCCATTTTTGATATCACAACCTACGCGATTATGTGGTTTGTCTTTGCCGCCAACAGCATTGAACATCAGGCGCTGTTCCAATCTGGCTGGTTTATTGAAGGCTTGCTGTCACAAACATTAGTTGTGCATATGCTGCGTACCCAGAAGATCCCGTTCATTCAAAGCACGGCAGCGCTGCCGGTCATGCTCACCACGGGCATCATCATGGCGCTTGGTATTTATATTCCGTTCTCACCGCTCGGTACGTGGGTAGGCTTACAACCGCTGCCATGGCAGTACTTCCCATGGTTAGTGGGTACGCTGTTCAGCTATTGCGTTGTCACTCAGCTGATGAAACGTTTCTATATTCGTCGTTTCGGACAGTGGTTCTAATCTCGGATCCTGTTTGAATCTAAAAGCCGCGGTCATCATGCCGCGGCTTTTGCTTTTGCTTTTGTATATTAAGAACAGGCTTTAATTAAGGTATCGGTGATCCACTGGTTCACGCTTTTACCCGCAACCTCTGCCGCCACATTGATTTGTGAGTGCACATCTGGCGGTACACGTAGGCTAATTTTGCCGCTCGCGGGACGCTGGGGTTCACGCCCTCGTGAAGCGCAATATTCCAGATAGTCATCCACAGAAATCTCAAACTCTTTACGCAAATCAGCCACGTTGTCGGCATGAAAGCCAATAATATCTCTGATCCCCGCCAAATGCCCTACCAGACATTTATCTTCTTCACTGTATTCAATACGTGCTGCATAGCCTTTATAGAGCATAGTGTTCATGGAATAACTCCTAACTCCTCAAGAAAGACTCTGGCATCTATGATTTGATAAATCTTTGCATTCTTTCCAGGATGAGGCCGATGAAAAGCAACTGACAAACCACCAATTTCAAATTTAACGCGCGAGCCTTGACCTTCAGAAACCACGGCACCGAGGGCGATTAACAAGTTTTCAATCTTCCGCCACTCTAGCGTTCGAATCGGCGGGTTAGTGAAAATGACGTATAGCGTTCGTTGGTGTCTGGCACTGAGCTTATGAGTCGACATCCTTGCACCTCATCCGTGTCGCTCACGCGATAACGATATCAAATTTTGATATCATGGCAAGCGTTTTGCGATGAAAATTTGAGCGCAATGTAGAGCGAATTGAATGAAGTGGCTAACCGCTAAACGCCGTTATTTACTCTGCTTCGCAAACAAAAAATGTATCCTCAGCGGCGTGGAATAATCTCTGCGGCACTTCTCGCATAATTAATTTGAGTGGCAGCAGCCTATACTGATTTCTAGTGCCATTTGTGCGCCAACAACACAACATCAGCGACATGCTGCTCATCCTATTTAGAGACATCACATGACAAATTCTTGGGAAGACCGTTTAATCATTGCCGATTTAATGACGGGTTGGATGCACAGGGATCTGGCCGAGTGGGACCAAATGCTAGAGCTGTTTCACCCAGACGGAACCATCGAGGTAACATGGTTTGAAGGGCTATTTACCGAGTTCGTGAAAGGCTCCCAGCGCATGGGGAATTCTGCGCTAGTCACTAAGCATCTTATCGGCTCACCGATGATCCAGTTTAACGGTGACAAAGCCATCGCTGAAACCAACGCCATGATCGTGATTGAAAATGCGCAACTGAAACTCGGTGCCAGCGTTCATAACCGCTTTTACGACTGGGTGGAAAAACGTAACGGCGTGTGGAAAATCACCCATCGTCAGTCTATCTATGATTTTGGCTCGTTCAACTTTCCACAGGGCATCGTTGAAATCGATAAAGCCACGGCAGAAAAATTCCCAATTGCCTACGCTCCATTGGCATATCTGTTAGAAAAGAGCGGTTTCCCACTATCGCGTGAATTTGCCAGCAAAGGCAGCGTGCTAGAAACAGAAATGAAAGCCGAAGGACAGGCGTGGCTGAAAGGGTAATGCTCAAATCTATCCGCCCCGAACGGGGCGGAAGAACAGTTTTATCGTGCCGCTAGCGCCTGCGCACAGGCCCAAGCAGAGCTCCACGCCCATTGGAAGTTATATCCCCCCAGCCAGCCGGTTACGTCTACCACTTCGCCGATAAAGAACAACCCCGGAGCTTTGTGCGCCTGCATGGTTTTCGACGACAGCTCATTGGTGTCAACGCCGCCTAGCGTCACCTCTGCGGTACGATATCCCTCAGTGCCGTTTGGGATCACCTGCCAGGCTTGTAGGGTTTCCACCACCTGCATCTGCTGCGCAACGTTTAACTGTTTCAGCGTGACGTCAGGGATTTGCCCTAAGGTTTGTAAGCACTCAACTAAACGTTTAGGCAGCTGTTTTGCCAGCGTATTTTTCAGACTCTGATTCGGATGCTCAATACGTTCCGCATCGAGAAAAGCAGTCAGATCGCAATCCGGCAACAGATTAATCGTCACTTTCTCACCGGCCTGCCAATAGCTGGAAAGCTGGAGAATTGCTGGGCCGGACAAACCACGGTGGGTAAAGAGAATGCTTTCACGGAAGCTGGTGCCAGATTCGGCGGTCACAACCGAAGGAACAGCCACGCCCGAGAGAGTTTGCAGATGATCTAACAGCGGTTTATGCAGCGTAAACGGCACCAACGCCGCACGCGTTGGCAATACCTTAAGGCCAAACTGCTCTGCAATTTTGTAACCGAATGGCGTTGCGCCAAGGCCCGGCATAGAAAGGCCGCCGCTGGCAATCACCAGCGATCGGCAGTTAACCTGCTCGCCGTTTAGCTGGAGGGAAAACTCGCCGTTCTCCATCCGCTCAACGTTTAAGATTTCACTGCGTAAACGAATAACCACCTGCCCCAGCTCACACTCTTTTAGCAGCATGTCCACGATCTGCTCGGCGGAGTCGTCGCAAAAAAGCTGGCCCAATGTTTTCTCGTGGTAAGCAATTTGGTAGCGACTCACCAACTCGATAAAATCCCATTGGGTATAGCGCGCCAACGCTGATTTGCAGAAGTGTGGATTCTGAGACAAATAGGCCGCAGGTTCGGCATACATATTAGTAAAGTTGCAGCGACCGCCACCCGACATCAGGATTTTGCGTCCTGCTTTTTTGCCGTTATCAACCACTAACACACGCAAACCAAGTTGCCCTGCCTGAGCAGCACAAAACAGGCCAGCGGCACCAGCGCCAACGATCACTACATCGAAATTTTCCACACATAACCTCTTGTTTCACGGTTTTAAACGCAACCGCGAACGTAAATACCGATTTTTCCAATATGAGCTAATCTGGTAATAAATGCCGAAATAATCCCAGACCAGCGGCGGGGGATTGTAAACGGGGTAATTCTTCACCGCCAGTGTAAGAAAAAATTAATCTGAAGATATTCACTCAACATACTGAAATGATAGGACTAATCCGAGATATGTATTGATAACCAATGTAAACAAATCAAAAAAACGTCATATTTTGCTTTTCCCCAGCACGCGTTCTCGCAGATAATGCGCCGCGTTCATGACCACTAACTGGCGTAACGCTTATGCTACATCTATTTGCAGGGCTGGATTTTCACACTGGCCTTATGTTAGTCCTCGCACTGATGTTTGTTTTGTTTTATGAAGCCATCAATGGTTTCCACGACACAGCAAACGCAGTCGCAACAGTTATCTATACTCGTGCACTACGCTCGCAGATCGCGGTCGTTATGGCGGGTGTTTTCAACTTCTTAGGTGTGATGTTGGGTGGCCTCAGCGTCGCCTACGCAATTGTGCACCTCCTCCCAACAGATTTGCTGTTGAACGTGGGCTCGACTCACGGTCTGGCAATGATGTTCTCTCTGCTTCTAGCTGCGATTATCTGGAACCTCGGCACCTGGTATTTTGGTCTGCCGGCCTCCAGTTCTCACACGCTAATCGGCGCGATTATCGGTATTGCACTGACAAACGCACTGATATCCGACACTTCCGTGGTGGATGCGCTCAACATTCCGAAGATGCTGGAAATCTTCCTATCGTTGATTCTCTCCCCACTCATTGGTCTGGTTTTGGCCGGGCTGATGGTATTTGTACTGCGTCGTTACTGGAGCGGCACGAAAAAGCGCCGCCGTATGCATATGACGCCTGCTGAGCGTGAAAAGATTGATGGCAAACGTAAGCCACCGTTCTGGACGCGTATTGCCTTGATTCTGTCTGCTATCGGCGTGAGTTTCTCTCACGGCGCTAACGATGGTCAGAAAGGCATTGGTCTGTTGATGCTGGTATTGATTGGCGTGGCTCCGGCCGGCTTTGTGGTTAACATGGACGCCACTGGCTATGACATCACTCGTACCCGCGATGCCATCACGCATCTGGAACAGTATTATCAGAAGCATCAGGAAGCACTGCCGCATATCGTTGGCATTGAAGAACACCAGCCCGTTGCGCCAAGCACCGGCAACAATGATTTCCATTGTGATTCTTCACGCGCACTGATTGCTATCGACCACAGCAAAGCCTTGCTGAACAACCTGCAACGCTACGATGAGCTGACCGTTGATCAACGTAATCAGATGCGTCGTTTGCTAATGTGCGTTGCTGATACAGCGGGTAAAGTTGCCAAACTGCCAGAGACCGATGCTCAGGATAAGCGCTTCCTGAACGACCTGCGCAAAGACCTGCTGGAGACCGTTGAGTACGCACCGATGTGGATTATCGTTGCAGTCGCTCTGGCGCTGTCTCTGGGTACGATGGTTGGCTGGCGTCGCGTAGCGACCACCATCGGTGAGAAGATTGGTAAGAAAGGCATGACCTATGCGCAAGGCGTTTCTGCGCAGATGACTGCCGCCATCTCCATCGGCGTGGCAAGCTACACAGGTATGCCGGTTTCAACCACTCAGGTACTTTCGTCTGCGGTTGCAGGTACCATGATCGTGGACGGCGGCGGTGTACAGAGTAAAACGATCAAAAGCATTCTGCTGGCATGGGTTCTTACCCTTCCAGTCGCAATTGTGCTTTCTGGTGGTTTGTACTGGCTGGCGCTGACCTTCGTGATCTAAGCGATCAACTAATGCCAACTATCCTAAAAGCAAATTGCAACTCGGATAGTTAGGTCAGAGAGAACAAAAACACCGTAGGATAAAACCTTCGGTGTTTTTTTTGAGCTTAACATTTAATAATGCATCGAAAAGGCTATATGGACTCATATCCAGCAAGGTTTTTTACTATGAGTCATGGTTATAGTCATCGTGACTTTTAAAATGGCATTTTCTAATCAACACATTATTTATGTGCCGATTATTCGTCAATATTAATACACACAGGGAAACGGTTTCAATATTCCTTTAAGCTTCCCATATTGAATTTCAATATACCCACCAAAGCGAAGATCAGACAATATTTTTGCCACTCCACTCCTAGCCAATTTGCTACGAACAAGAATGTAATTTATAACGCTAATTTTTATTCTTTTCTCATATGGAATTATATTAATTTCCTGCAACAGCGCACAGACTATTTCATATGTTGTTCTGTTGATCAGTAAATTACTAGTACGAGCTTGGTAGTCACTCATGTAGGAATAATAATTTAAAACCTCCCTAATCAGTCCTTGCTTCGCAATCCTGTCAATCGCGATATCACGTGAAAGGCAATAGAGTTCACAACCCGATTTAGGAATAAGTTTGTAGGTGTCATTTCGAAATGATGATCCCATCAAACCAAACACCGCAGGAGCCTGAGCAGTAGCCACAAGCCGCCTATCCGTAACAACACTCCATAAATTGATCTCTCCTTTGACTAATAAAATAACAGCGCATTCTTTTTCACCCTGCTTTTCATCTATGGAGGTAATCAATTTAATTGATTCACCTTTATGCAAAGCAAGTGCTAAAGATATGGGTTGCAAACACGTTATTAATCGTTCTATATCATCTACAGGCTTTTTCAACTGAATGGGGTAACCATAGAGAAAAGGCTCATCATCTAGGCCTTTCATAATTATCACCAATTAAAGCTTAATAATTTAATATAATGACATACGATACCAAGAAACAAAACTAACCAGTATTGGATACTTTTATTTGTGTATATGTCATAAATTCAGCGCGATAATTTTTAGACCAAGAACAGACTAATCTTAGATTCGGTATTATTAGAATCTAGCTCTATGTCTGCCTATATGGAAGAACACCAACGTAATAACATATTACCTAAAGGACTATTTATTTATGACCACTCCATTCAAATTATCCGCCCTTTTTGCCGCTTCTTTTATCATCTTGTCTGGCTCCGCAATGGCAGCGACAACATCAGTCACCGGCGGAACCGTGCATTTCAAAGGTACGGTTATTGACGCCGCCTGTGCCGTTGATGACAACTCCATTGAGCAAACCGTTACAATGGGTCAGGTACGTACCGCCCGCTTTGGCACTGCAGGTTCCGTTACCATCGGCACCGCCGCTAACCAGAAAGTCCCTTTCTCCATTTCTCTGAAAGATTGCGATAGCACCGTGGCTAGCAATGCCTCCCTGACTTTTAACGGAACAGCCTCAGCAGATTACCCATCAGCGTTAGAAAACGCCGGTGGTCCAGGTTCAGCATCGGGCGTAGGCATTCAGATTTATGATGCTGAAGGTGCGGCTCTTGGCTTAGGCACTGCATCAGCAACCGTAGCATTAATTAACGGTGAGAATACCCTGTCCTTCACCGCTGACTACATCTCAACGAAAACAACCGTCACTTCAGGCGATGTTGAAGCTACTGCAACTTTTAACGTGACCTATTCCTAATTCATCACGTTTAAGCCTTCAAGGATGAGCAATGCGCCAAGGATGGCGCGCTATAACCCGATTTCGGAATGGAATACCGCCGATGAATCATTTTGCTTTCAAGCCGGCAGCGTGGGTTTCAGGTGCATGTCTGTTGCTCACGTCCTCGATGGCATTGTCTCAAAGCATGGCTAAGGTTGACGGCGGCAGCGTGCATTTTAAAGGAACCGTGGTGAACGCGGGTTGTGCGGTAGACACCAACAGCATCGAACAAGAAGTGTCGATGGGTCAGATCAGGCGTGATGCCTTCACGGGCGTCGGCAGTTGGGTCGATCCTGTTGGTTTCACGATTACGCTCACCGATTGTGATATCTCAGTGAGCCAATCCGCAGGGGTCGCTTTTCAAGGGCCATCCGATATTCACGATCCCCTCGTCTTCGCCGTCGCGAACGGGCCCGGTTCCGCAATAGGTGTCGGGCTAGGCATCTATGATGAACAAAGCAATCTAATTGTCCCGAACAGTGCGCCACGCGCTTATAAAACATTGATAGACGGCACTAACGTCTTGCACTTCATCGCTAAATATCGCGCGACAGAGCAACTCCCAGTCGCTGGCGACGCGAGTGTTACCGCAAATTTCATCGTGCTTTATCAATAGAGCGTATGCGCAGGTGAATAGGCATGCAACAGCGGCGAGCACTTTCCCTCTGCCACTTTTAACCCACTGATATGAATAAATAACGCTGAGGCTAACGTGTTTAATTCCACAAAAAAACTCTTGCTCACTTCGCTCTTATTACTCCCTTTTATTGCCAGCCAAAACGCCTCCGCCGGTGGTGTTGCGCTGGGGGGGACTCGTCTGATTTACCCAATAGGCAACAATCAAGCGTCAATGCCCATCACAAACTCAGATGAGAAGGGTACTTTTTTAATTCAAACATGGGTCGAAGATAGCAAAGAAGTCAAAACCAGTGATTTTGTCATCACTCCGCCGTTATTCGCCATCGATCCAGAAAGTGAAAATACGCTGCGTATTGCATATATTGGCAGTAAAACATTGCCAAACGATCGTGAGACCGTCTACTGGCTGAACGTGAAAGCCATACCGGCAGCAAAGTCGCCCATTAAAGATAGCAATACGTTACAGATAGCCGTCCTCAACAGAATCAAGCTGTTTATGCGGCCAAAAAATCTACCGATGAAATCCGTGGATGCTCCGGCTCAACTACGTTTCCATCGTAGCGGTAGCCAGCTCATCATCAAAAATCCAACACCTTATTATGTCACGCTGGTGCAGTTCAAAGCGGGAAGTCAAAAGATCCCGAATACGATGGTGTCGCCAATGGAAAGCACCACGTTAACCCTTCCTGACAATGCACAGGGGGAAATCACTTTCCAAACGGTCAGTGATTTTGGTGCAAACTCCGCCACACAAAAAAGTGTGATGGAGTAATTCATGCCACGGAGAATGGACTCTTCTCTGCACGGTGTTGCCTGTGCTGTTGCGCAGGCAGTTGGTGTTTTGCCATTGGCGCTGTTTCCCTGCTTTGCCATGGCGGATAATTACTATAACCCTGCATTTTTATCTAACGACCCATCGGCCGTGGCAGATCTATCTCGCTTTGAAAAAAACAGTAGCCAAGCGCCGGGAAAATACCTCGTTGATCTTTACCTTAACGATGTACTTATCTCAACGGAGAACATCAATTTTGTCGCATCGACAAGCTACAAAAGTAAGATTATCCCCTGCCTAACCAGCAAACGTTTAGGGGACATGGGCGTAAATCTAAAAGCCGTTCCCGATCTGGAGAAACTGCCCGCCGATGCCTGTGTTTCTTTAACGGATAGTTTTCCCGGTGCGCGCGCCGACTTTAACATCAAACAGTTACGCCTAGACATTTCCCTACCGCAGGCTGCATTAACGCAGAACGCACGTGGCTATATTCCCCCTGAACAGTGGGATGATGGCATCAACGCCCTAATGTTTAACTACAACTTTACCGGCAGCAATAGCTGGGGCGATAACGTCAGTAATAATTATTATCTCAATCTACAAAGCAATCTCAACGTAGGCGCGTGGCGGGTGCATGACTACTCAAGCGGCACCTATAACGGCGGTGGTTCTAGCGACAGCAGCCATGACTGGCAACATATCAGCACCTATGTGCAGCGCAGCATCATTCCGCTCAAAGGCGAACTGACACTCGGCGACAGCTATACACCATCAGACGTATTCGACAGCCTGGGTTTTCGCGGCATACAAATCGCCTCCGACGATAATATGCTGCCAGACAGCCTGCGTGGTTTTGCCCCAACCGTGCGCGGCATTGCTAAAAGCCACGCCAAAGTTACGGTAAAGCAAAACGGCTATGTCATTTATCAAACTTATGTTTCGGCCGGTGCGTTTGAAATTAACGACCTCTATCCCACGTCATCCAGCGGTGATATGGACGTTGAAATTGAAGAGGCGGACGGCAGCAAAAGCACCTATTCCGTACCCTACTCCGCCGTGCCGCTGTTGCAGCGCGAAGGTCGAGTGAAATACGCCGTTACCGGTGGCCAATACCATTCCAACAACCAAGATCAGGACGAAAATGAGTTTGCTCAGGCAACGATAATCTGGGGGTTACCGTACGGGATCACCGCCTACGGCGGAGTGCAACACTCGGATAACTACCAATCTGAAGCATTAGGAATGGGGGTAAATCTGGGTGATGTTGGAGCGCTGTCCGTCGACATCACCCAAGCCAGCAGCACGCTGGCAGATGACAGCCAACACACAGGACAGTCGCTGCGTTTTCTCTACGCCAAATCATTAAACTCAACCGGCACTAACTTCCAGCTCATGGGCTATCGCTACTCAACAGAAGGCTTTTATACGCTGGATGAAACCACCTATTCTCACATGAGCGGCTACAACACTGATAATACTCAAGATGACGAGCAGGACGAAGAACCTGATTGGACAGATTATTACGATCTTTATTACAACAAACGCGGGAAAATACAGGTCAATATTTCCCAACAAGTGGGGAGCAACGGTTCAATTTACGTCACGGGCAGCCAGCAAAGCTATTGGAACACCGACGAAACTGACAGCGTTGTTCAGTTGGGCTACAGCGGTAACTATCACGATGTTAATTACAGCGTTTCGTGGAACTACAACAAATCGCAGGGTCAGCCAGAAGCGGATCAGCAGGTTGCCATTAATTTCTCCGTGCCAATCGGAAAATGGCTTTCACCGGGTGGCGCTGACAACAGCGATGTGTACAGCTCACCAAACAACGCCTATGCCACCTACAACAACAGCACCGATAACCACGGCAAGATGCAGCAAATGGCGGGGCTCAGCGGCACGCTGCTGAAAGACAATAACCTCAGCTACACCGTACAGCAGGGCTACGCCAATAAAGGCGACGGCACCAACGGCAACGCCTCACTGAACTACCAAGGCACCTACGGCAACAGCAATATTGGCTACAACTATAGCAGCGGCTATCAGCAAGTGGACTATGGCATAAGTGGCGGCATGGTAGCGCATGCCAACGGCATTACCCTCAGCCAGCCACTCAGCAGCACTAACGTGCTGATCAAAGCGCCGGGCGCGGCAAACGTAGACGTAGAAAACAGCACCGGCGTAAAAACCGACTGGCGCGGCTATGCCGTAGTGCCTTACGCCACCACCTACCGCCAAAACCGCATTGCGCTAGATACCAATACGCTGGGCGACAAAGTCGATCTCGACAACGCGGTAGTGAACGTAGTGCCTAGCGAAGGGGCGCTGGTGGTGGCCGATTTCAAAGCCCACACCGGCCTACGCGCACTGGTCACCTTGCTCTATCACCACAAGCCGGTGCCGTTTGGTGCCACCGTTAGCCGCAGCGATAGCGAAAATGGCACCATCGTCGGCGACGACGGCCAAGCCTATATGCTCAGCATGCCATTAAGCGGTGATTTGCAGGTGCAATGGGGCGACGATGCCGATCAGCAATGCAAAGTACATTATCAACTGCCAGAAAGTGAAATGAATAAACCTCTTACCCAGTTCAAAGCGGAATGCCAATAATGAAAACGTTCTCTATTTTTAATCTTTCGATATTTAAAAAAATAATACTGGGGCTATTTTTAATTATTGGCACAACGCAGGTGGCAAAAGCCTATACCGGAGCTTGCTCCGCCGATAATGGCACTTATAATTACTACGACAATTTCGGCATGCTCACCGTTGTTGACCCTAAAGGTAATCAACCAGGTTATCTATTCCCCCGTGCTTATAATTGGAACCTTGGAGGCGAATATACTGCGACTTGCGATTGCGACCCTGCAGAAGAAAAAAAAGCAGTTGTTAACCCAGATATATATTATAAAGCATCTAGCACTCTTTCAATAGGTCACACAGATGGAACATTACAGTTTTATAAAATTAATGACTATTTAGAAGTATCTACATTAGTTTGGATTGGTGGGATGCTAAAGCAATATGTAGCTACTCCATTTCATGATATCAATAACGAAGCATCTACACAGGAACATGCACGCGTAGGTTACGTGTGCGGAGCAAATGCCAACTCTCAATTTTCGTCTGGTAGTAAGGGATTGTTATGGCTTTATATCACCAAGCCATTCGTTGGCACAACCTATATTGAGAATGTTAGAGTTGTCGATCTTTATGGTACCACCATACCAGGAAGTTATGGTGGTACCCCGTTATCCTCCATTTGGGTAAATGGACAAGTGACCGTACCGCAAAACTGTGAAATTAACGCAGGGCAAATTATCACCGTTGATTTTGGCAAAATATGGTCTGGTGATTTCACCACCAAAGGCCAAAAACCCGATGGCTATGTAGCCAAAAATATTAAAGCCTCAATGAAATGCAATAATATTAATGCCTACACCAATTTAACTATTCGCTTCCAAAGTGAAATATCCTCCGATTATCCCGATGCGATTAAAACCAATAACCCCGATATTGGCGTAGAAATTATCGATGATAATGGCCATCTAGTATTACCCAATACGGGGCTTATTCCTTTTCATATCGATGATAAATATGAAGCTAGCGTAACGTTTAAAGCCCAGCCGGTTAGCACTACGGGAAATCCGCCTTCTGCCGGTCAGTTTCAGGCGCAGGCCTATATTCGCGTTGATTTTGCCTGAGGATAAACCATGCACAAATTCACTTTTATGTTACTGGCAATATTCTCAGCGCCTCTTTTCGCAGATCTTGGGCACGTTAACCTGATCATGACTGGCACGGTGCTACAGGAAAGCTGCGATATCAGCGCCGATACCAAAAACCAAACGGTGACCATTGGCTCGTTTTCATCGGCCGAATTTAAATCCGTGGGCAGCGTCACTACCGCCGTGCCATTTACTATTCAGCTCAACAAATGCTCGCCAAATATCAGCACCGCAGGCGTCACCTTTAACGGCACCCAGTTTGGCTCCGACCCCACCCAACTGGCGCTAACCGACACCAGCGGCAGCGGCGATTTAGCCGTCGGCGTGGTGGTGCAGGTGTTGGATAACAACGGGCCTATCGCCCTAAACAGCGTCAACGGCACGCGCTACGCGCTGCATCCGGGTGATAAAAATAAGCTGCCATTTTCATTACGTTATCAGGCCACACAGATACCGGTTAAGCCGGGGAATGGTTCTGCCGTTTTATATTTTTCAATGGACTACCAATAATGAAATCCAATACAGGCGTGTTTCATTATGGTTTATTGACGCTAATGATGGCTTCAGGCACCTGTTTAGCCTCCGATGACGGTAAAGGCACCATCAATATTATGGGCGATATCCACAACAATACCTGCGTGGTGGATACCACCGAGCTAAACGTCGATATGGGCAATGTGGCAACCAAACAGTTTTACCAGACGGGAAACGTGCCTCGGCCAGTGCTTTTTAATATAGCTCTCAAAGATTGCGGCCCAGATGTCAGCGGCGTTGCCGTGAAATTCACCGGCGAGTCTGCCGCAGCCAATAGCCCTCTGCTAAAACTCGATGCCTCTGCTGGCGCCGCTACGGGGGTAGGGATTTCCCTTATGGATAAGAACAAAACGCAGATCGCCATCAACGATAGCAGCAAAATTTATCCCCTTACTGCGAGTCAAGAAACGGCGAGGCTGGATTTTTACGCCCAATATTCGGCCTACACCCTACCGATAACCGCTGGTCCGGCAAGCGCTAGCGTCATCTTTACCATGACCTATCAATAATGAATATTTACGCTGTTTGGTGCATCTTTCCGTTGTTAATGTTTAGCTTCGCTGTTCAAGCCGGAGTGGTTATCGGCGGCACACGCTTTATCTACCCAGAGGCGGCGGACTCCATCTCATTTGAGGTTAAAAACACCAGTTCGGATACCTATTTAGTCAATACCAAAATTACCCAAGAGAGCGGCAGTGCTCCGTTTATCGCAACGCCGCCGTTATTTCCTATCTCTCCGGGTGATGCGAATAAAATCCGCATTGTTCGCACCGGTGGCAGTTTACCCAACGATCGTGAAAGCTTATTCCATCTGTATATCGCCGCGATCCCCTCAGGAAAAGCGCCCACAAACAGCCTACAGATTGCGGTGAAATCCCGCATGAAATTATTTTATCGGCCTGAAAACCTAAGAAAGGGCGCCGCAGAGGCTTGGCAAAAACTGGAATGGTCACAAACAAACAGAGAATGGCAGGTGAGAAATCTTTCGCCCTATTACATCACGCTCAGCCAGTTAAAGGTCAATAACCGCCCCAATAATGCCGTTATCATGCTCGCGCCCTTTGAACAGCAACGCTTTACGGGATGCGAAAAAAGCCAGCCATGCTCAATTTCATGGCGAAGTATCAATGATTACGGCGCATTAACGCCTGTCTGCCATGCTCAAATTAGCGGTGACAAACTTCGACCAAACTCATGTGAGACTAACGAGAAATAAGATGAGCCACGAACTAGGTCGTGGCTCATCTCAACAACAAGGTTATCCGCGCAGCCTTACATCAGCCCTCGCACCAAAATCACACCGATAAACAGCGGGCCAATGTAGCGCCAAGTGATACGCAGACTGGCACGCCAGAAAGGTGAAATATCCGTAGGCATCAGCGTTGCGGCACGCGGCGACCAGCCAAATACTAAGCAGATAATAATACCGAACAGCGGCATCATCAGATTCGAAGTTAAGAAATCCAGCACATCAAACAGCGTTTTACCACCCAGCGTAAAGCCGCTTAATTCACCGAACGATAAGGTCACAGGAATACCTGCCAGCATGATACTCGCGGTGATAATCAGGCTCGCATTGCGGCGCGACCAGCCCCAGCGCCCCTGAGTAAAGGCAACGATATTTTCCAGCAGAGAAATCGACGAAGACAGCGCAGCCACCAGCAACAGTAAGAAGAAGGCGACGGCCAATACGGCACCACCCGGCAAATGCGCGAAGAACACGGGCATGGTCATAAACGTCAATCCAGGGCCTGCGGCAGGGTCCAGACCCGCTGAGCTTAACGCAGGGAAGATCATCAAGCCCGCCAACACACAAACCAGACACGACAGCGTGACAACCCAAACGCTTGAGCGCGCAATGCCTTTGCTATCCGGCAAGTACGCTCCGTAGGTCACATGAATACCTAAGCCAATCGACAGTGAGAAAAACGCCAGCCCCAGCGCATCCAAAACACTTTTTCCGCTCATATGGCTAAAATCAGGGTATAAGAACAGCTTCAGCCCAGCGCTCGATCCAGGCAGCGTCATACCCACCACAATCAACACCAGCATAATTAAGAACAGCAGCGGCATCATGATCTTAACCGCTTTCTCAACGCCGCGCTGCACGCCGCCTAACACCACATAGCAGGTCAGCGCCGCAAACAGCAGGTGAGTGATTACCGGCAGAAACGGATTGCTAATGAAATCGGTAAACAGCGAATTCAGCTGGCTTGAGTCGGTAATATTCAGCTTGCCCGCCGCCGCCATGAACGTGTATCCCACCGTCCAACCGCCGACCACGCTATAAAAGCTGAAGATACACCATGAGCACGTCACGCCTAACACGCCAACCCAGCCCCAATGACGCCCTGCCAGCTGTTTAAATGCCTTTACCACGCCCTCGCGGGTATGGCTGCCCAGCAGCGTCTCCGCCATGAATACGGCCAGACCCAGCGTAAAACTGAACACCAAAAATACGATCAGAAACGCGCCGCCGCCGTTGGTGGCAGACACATAAGGGAATTTCCAAATAGCACCAATGCCAATCGCAGAGCCTGCGGCAGCCAAAATATGCCCAATTCGAGATGACCACTGCTGACTCATGCGAACCTCCGAGAGGAGGAAAAAATGCTGAACTTCATGTTGATGCTCCGGTGTTGAATAAATGCTGCCGGAGGGTGCTAGAAACAACAAGGCCGCCCTTCCGGCGGCCTTGTGAAATTTGAATGCGTGCAGGCCACCTAGATGATAAGGAGAAGGAGGCTGAGTTGGAGGTTAACTGCTTGCACGTTAGGATTTCCTAAAATTGAATACCTTTTCAAACTAATCAATGTGCATCGTGCCTGCAATCATTATTTTTCACTTTTACCTTTCGGCAACATCCCGTTGTGCCAAATGCTTCCCTCACTGGCTAATACCAAACGACCATGGCGCACAGGCTAACCACCACCAAACCGCATAGCCCGCTGGTTAAAATAAACTGTCGGCGTAGCCGTTCGCAGCGGCGAATAAACTCATCGTCATGGTGATCAAGATAGCGCTGAGCCTGAATATAACGCACCAAACGCACCTGTTTGCTCGGCTGTCCGTGCGAAGTAAAGAAACCACCGCCATCAACATATTGATAAAGCAGGGGATCGCAACCACGCAGAACCACCAGCAACGCACGCAACGAGGAGTAATAGCGCAGCATGTTAATCACGCACACAAAAAACAGCGCCCAAAAAAGCGCGACGGTATTAATCATGATCTCCTCCCGGCATCTTCTCTAGCTAAGCATCAGCGATGAGATAACGGTGCCTTTCAATTTTCTCGCCAGACAACCTTAGTCCAACAGGCATCATCAGACTAAACCACGATGGTTATTATCAACGTCGGCAGAATTACGCTTCACGCTCCGCAACAGTGCCCATTAATCAGTTTAGGAAAGGAACGGAAAAACGGTATGGGGATCACAGAATTAATTTAGCGGGCTAAGCGATAAAGCGCAGAATACGCTGGCGAATGATTTTACCTCGCGATTAATCCCTACAAGAAATCGGCCCAATAGAGATAAACCGAATAACAAAAGCAAAAAAAGGTGAAAATCTTTCTTCAGAAGATAAACAGCTCTTGCTTTACAGCCACGCTATCCTTATAAAAAACGGGTCTACTATTTTTAGTCACAGGCTAAAGCGCACGCTACAGAGTGCCCAATAAGACGATTTTTTCGCCGTTTACGCAGTTTTAACGTGTAAAACCGCGTCTTTTGTGACGAAAGCATGTTCAGCTTTAGCTCAAAAGAGTAAAACAATAGATAGAAGCAATATGTTAAGGATTTGAGTGACGAGTGTGAGCAAAACGACACCCTCGTGATCTATACCCGAAATGATTCGGGTTGCATTGAGGCAACGAGTAAACACAGCCAACAAAAATGCAGCCTGAAGTATGATGGGTATGAATGAATGCTAACATGCAGGCATGCAAGCGAAACTAGGTAGCGACACCCAATGCCTGCTACCCCGTTAACCGGCTTTATGGAAGGAGTAAACTTATGGCTTATAAACACATTCTGGTTGCTGTAGACCTTTCCCCAGAAAGTAACATCTTGGTTGAGAAAGCAGTATCTATGGCGCGCCCTTATGACGCTAAAGTTTCTCTGATTCACGTGGATGTTAACTATTCTGACCTGTACACCGGCCTAATTGACGTGAATCTGGGCGACATGCAGAAACGTATTTCTGACGAAACTCACCACGCCTTGACCGAGCTTTCTCAAAACGCAGGCTACCCAATTACCGAAACCCTGAGCGGCAGCGGCGATTTGGGTCAGGTACTGGTTGATGCTATTAAGAAATACGATATGGATTTGGTTCTGTGCGGACATCATCAGGATTTCTGGAGCAAGCTGATGTCTTCTGCGCGCCAATTGATCAACACCGTACACATCGACATGTTAATTGTTCCACTACGTGACGAAGACGAAGACTAACCTTTTCGCTCTTCTGCTCAATTAAGCTTTCAACGCCCGCTCTGCGGGCGTTTTTGTTTTTACCCTACCACCCCCTCCCAGCCTTCCCCTTCACAGGGTGATGGGCCGATCGAGATGCCTACAAGCATCACAGCACAGTTCCCTCCCCTGCCAAGGGGAGGGTTAGAGTGGGGTTATGCTTTCAGCTTCAGCTAAAAACTTAAGGTGGGGTCATTGAATTCTCTACAAAAAAACCACGAATCATCTTTTAAAGAGTGTGATCAACCACTAAGATCGCAATCAGTCCATACAATAATCTACATCATCACCAAAAATTGGCATTAACACGGCATCAAAACATATAAAAACGGAATTCTATTTCATCAGGGATGTATCTTCGGCAGTAGGCTCCGCGCATGCCTACACTTAATTAATCAATATTCGAAGGCGAACTAATATGAATAAGCCCGCCCCAGTCGGTTTATTGCAGCAACCTAAACCGTTTTTCATGATTTTCTTTGTTGAGCTATGGGAACGCTTTGGTTACTACGGCGTGCAAGGCATTCTGGCTGTTTTCTTCGTTAAACAGCTAGGCTTCTCACAGGAACAGGCCTTCATCACCTTCGGCGCATTTGCTGCTTTGGTTTATGGACTGATCTCCATCGGCGGCTACGTCGGCGACCATCTGCTTGGCACCAAACGAACCATGGTACTGGGCGCAATTGTCTTAGCGCTCGGCTACTTCATGACCGGTTTGTCACTGCATAAACCCGATATGATCTTTATCGCCCTCGGGACTATCGCGGTTGGTAACGGCCTGTTTAAAGCCAACCCGGCCAGCCTGCTATCAAAATGCTATCCGCCAAAAGATCCCCGCTTAGATGGCGCATTTACCCTGTTTTATATGTCTATCAATATCGGCTCGCTGCTGTCATTGTCACTGGCTCCGATTATTGCCGACAAATATGGCTACGCCGTGACCTATAACTTATGCGGCATTGGCTTAGTCGTGGCATTGCTGGTTTATTTCTGCTGCCGTGGCATGGTGCGTGACATCGGTTCAGAGCCTGATGCCAAACCAATGAACTTCAAAAACCTGCTGCTGGTGCTCATCGGCACCGTGGTTATGGTGTACGTTTGTGCATGGCTGATGCATAACGTCAAAGTTGCCAATATCGTGCTGATCGTGCTGTCGATCATCGTGATTTTCTTCTTCTTCCGTGAAGCGTTTAAGCAGAATAAAAGCGACCGCAACCGCATGTACGTGGCTTTCGTTTTAATGATTGAAGCCGTACTGTTTTACATTCTGTATGCCCAGATGCCGACCTCGCTGAACTTCTTTGCGATTAACAACGTGCACCATGAAATCCTGGGTATCGCAATTAACCCAGTCAGCTTCCAAGCACTAAACCCATTCTGGGTGGTCGTTGCCAGCCCGATTTTGGCATCGCTCTATACGCGTTTCGGCGCTAAAGGCAAAGACCTGACCATGCCTGCCAAATTTACGCTGGGTATGTTCCTGTGCTCGCTGGGCTTCCTAACTGCCGCAGCGGCTGGGCTCTGGTTTGCCGATGCGCAGGGTCTGACGTCTCCGTGGTTTATTGTGCTGGTTTATCTATTCCAAAGTCTGGGTGAGCTGATGATCAGCGCCTTAGGTTTAGCCATGGTGGCTGCGCTGGTACCTCAATATTTGATGGGCTTCATTCTTGGGATGTGGTTCCTGACTCAGGCCGCCGCCTTCCTGCTTGGTGGCTATGTGGCAACCTTTACCGCCGTACCTGAAGGTATTAGCGATCCGCTGCAAACCCTGCCAATTTATACTGGCGTATTCAGCAAAATCGGCATCGCCACCTTTGTTATCGCCATCATTATGGCCGCAATGGTGCCATGGCTAAACCGCATGATGAATACCCAACCGGAAAGCCAAAAAGCGTAAATACAGGTCTTTTCGTCATTTCCCCTAACGCCTCCATCTGGAGGCGTTTTTATTTGCTACGTGATAATAAATCGCTTGATTAAAAACCTATTCCTAGTGATATAGTCAAAACGCAAACACAAAACATAATTGCATTTATAACCATAAAAAACGCATAAAACATCAACTACACTTCCCCTAAATAATCCAAGTTGAAGGACTACGGGAAATAAGGAGTACCAAACTATGGAGCAGCTATTGTCTCTGGAAAACTTTCTCGCCAGCGTACAACAACGCGATCCCAACCAACCCGAATTCTTGCAGGCCGTGCGAGAAGTAATGACCACCCTGTGGCCATTTCTAGAGAAAAATCCACGCTATCGTGACGCCGCCCTGCTAGAACGCCTGATCGAGCCTGAACGTGTCATTCAGTTCCGCGTCACATGGGTTGACGATCGTGGACAGGTTCAGGTCAACCGCGCATGGCGCGTACAGTTTAGCTCGGCCATTGGGCCATTTAAGGGCGGAATGCGCTTCCATCCTTCAGTTAATCTGTCGATCCTGAAATTCCTTGGCTTTGAGCAAACGTTTAAAAACGCGCTTACCACGCTGCCGATGGGCGGGGGTAAAGGCGGGAGTGATTTCAATCCGAAAGGAAAAAGCGACGGCGAAATCATGCGCTTCTGCCAAGCCTTAATGACTGAACTGTATCGTCATTTAGGTGCCGACACCGACGTTCCGGCGGGTGATATCGGCGTGGGTGGGCGAGAAGTGGGCTTTATGGCTGGCATGATGAAAAAGCTGTCGAACAACACCGCATGCGTATTCACCGGTAAAGGGCTGTCGTTTGGCGGCAGTTTAATCCGGCCTGAAGCGACGGGCTATGGCCTGGTTTACTTCACCGACGCCATGCTAAAACGCCATGGTTTAGGCTTTGAAGGAATGAAGGTCGCGGTATCAGGCTCGGGGAACGTGGCTCAATACGCCATCGAGAAAGCAATGGAGCTGGGCGCGCGCGTCGTCACCGCTTCAGACTCTAACGGCACCGTAGTCGATGAAGCTGGCTTTACGCCGGAAAAACTGGCGCGTCTGTGCCAGATTAAATCTCAGCAGGATGGGCGCATTGCCGACTATGCCAAAGAGTTTGGCCTCACTTATCTTGAAGGCCAGCAGCCTTGGGGCATCAGCGTTGATATCGCTCTGCCTTGCGCCACCCAAAACGAACTGGATGCGCCAGCCGCACGTCTGTTGATCGCCAATGGTGTTAAAGCCGTGGCCGAAGGCGCAAATATGCCAACCACGATTGAAGCCACGGATCTCTTCCTTGAAGCGGGTGTTTTATTTGCGCCGGGTAAAGCGGCTAACGCCGGTGGCGTAGCAACATCTGGTTTAGAAATGGCGCAGAACGCGGCACGCATGGGTTGGAAGGCTGAGAAAGTGGATTTGCGCCTGCACCACATCATGCTAGATATTCACCAAGCCTGCGTGGAATATGGCGGTGAAGATAAACAAACTAACTATGTGCGCGGGGCGAATATTGCAGGCTTTGTGAAAGTCGCCGATGCCATGCTGGCGCAGGGTGTTTTATAAGGTTTTCTCAAGAAAGGTTTTCTCAAGAAGTTACCCCACCCTAGCCCTCCCCTTCGCAGGGGAGGGAACCGTTCGGTGATCTCTCCCTACCAAGGGGGGGCTGTATAACTGAACTGATTACTTCCCTTCCAACTCACTTAAGATTTTATACGCCACCGTTACACGCTGATCGATAGAGTAGTTCTTGTTCGCCAGCATCACGATACCCATCTTTTTAGCCGGAACAAATGCGATGTAGGCACCAAAACCATTGGTGGAACCGGTTTTGTTAATCCATACATTTTCCTGTGGTGGCAGCGGTGGAACAATCGGCGTAGCAACGCTTTTTGTCATCGCCATATCGTTGCCAGTGAGCAGATCCGGCAGAGATACCGGATATGGCAGCTGTTCCCACATCAGATCCTGAGTGATTTTGCCTGACTTGAAGTAACCGATATGCGTGTCGGTGAGCGCTTTTTGCAGCGTCGAATTTCCATCAAGTTTTAGCTGCCCCATATTGGCTTGCACATAGCGAATCAGGTCACTCGCATTGGTTCTAATGCCATAGGCTTCGTTGCCCAACACTTCCATATTAACGTGGATCGGCTCATTCTTTTTGTTATAGCCCCAAGCATAATTTTCCGCTTGGTCTGCTGGAACATTAAGATAGGTGTGCGTCATGCCCAACTTCGGAAGGAGCGTTTTCTCAATCGCATCTTCGTAAGTCATTCCCATGCTTTGCGCGGCAATCATGCCCAACAAGCCGGTACCAATATTGGAATAAACACGGTGAGTCCCCGCAGGATCGGCGGGTTTCCACGCTTTCAGATAAGCCATCAGCTGATCGGTGTTTTTCACTTCTTCAGGCATGAACAGCGCTAAACCTGTGGTATGCGTTCCCGCATTCAGCACGCTAATGTGATCGAAGCTGCTGCCGCGCAGTTCTGGAACATAATGGCTAATGCTTTTATCCAGCGATAACTTGCCGCTGACCTGTGCATAAGACGCCAGCGTCGCTGCAAAGGTTTTGCTCAGCGAGCCAACTTCAAATAGCGTGTTGTCCGTTACGGGCTGCTGGGGCTGTTTGGAGGCTAAGCCATAGTTATAAATATAATTTTTACCGTTCAGCGTAACTGCCACCGACATGCCCGGAATATTATTCTTCTGCATCAGCGGCTGGATCAGGCTATCAACGGTGTCTTTAATTTTGGCCTGATCCATTTCTGACGCCATGGCACCCTGAGCCGTTAAAGCCAGACAGGTAATCACGGATAACAACTTCAATGTGCTCTGCATTTTTTTACGCATATCAAATGACCTTTTAATCGGAGATATTTTGAATCTTGCACGCCTATCAGCATGCAAAAGAAAAAGTTTAGCGAAATAATCATTCACATGATGAACTGATGGCGCAACAGCACCAAACTCATCGTGGCGGCAGGAATATCCGCTATCACCCGTAGATTGACAAGCGAGATTAAATTCCCTTAGGGTAAAGAAAAACTTATAGCCAGCTTCTTAAAGGGCCATGATCATGCGTTCCCATCTCCCGCTTAACGCGCTGCGCGCCTTTGAAGCCTCTGCCCGCCACCTTAGTTTTACTCGTGCGGGACTGGAGCTCAGCGTGACGCAGGCAGCCGTTAGCCAGCAAGTGCGCACCCTTGAGGCGAGGTTAGGAACGCAGCTATTTAAACGCCTACCGCGAGGATTAGAACTCACCGATGAAGCTCATGTCTTAATGCCGGTGCTCAGCGAAGCGTTTAGCCAGATTGAGGCGGTGCTTAAACAGTTTGACGGCGGTCATTTTCATGAAGTGCTAACCGTCGCAGCAGTAGGCACTTTCGCCGTGGGCTGGCTGATGCCTCGCTTATAAAGTTTTAACGCTGACCATCCCTTTGTTGAGCTTAGACTGCTCACCAATAACAATCTGGTTAATTTAGCCGGAGAAGGCTTAGATTTTGCCATACGCTTTGGCAACGGCATGTGGCCCGCGACCCATAACGTTCGGCTATTTGATGCTCCCCTCAGCGTACTGTGTACTCCTAGCGTTGCTCAGCGATTAGAGCAGCCTCAAGATTTAGCCAAAGAAACGCTTATGCGCTCTTATCGAGCCGAAGAGTGGAACAACTGGTTTCTCGCGGCGGATATTGAGCCCATCAGAGTTAACGGGCCTATTTTCGATTCGTCACGCTTGATGGTTGAAGCTGCTATTCAGAATGGGGGCGTCGCGCTGGCTCCAGCCAAAATGTTCGAACACGAACTACAAAACGGCATATTAGTGAGCCCTTTTGATATCAGCGTTGAAGTCGGTAGCTATTGGCTAACGTGGCTGAAATCCAAACCCTTATCACCCGCCATGCAACAGTTCCAGCAATGGCTTGTGGCACAAGTCAACGAGTAGCGTTGTTAACATAACCATGACCAAACCGTGGCCTATCACAACCATAGACGCAACCTTTGCGGCAATAGCGTGAGTAGCGGTACACTCTAAGACAATTTTCTCACCGGCAGTGATTAGCTTTGCGCCGCCGGATATATACCCTAAATAATTCAAGTGGCATCGATGCGGCTTGAAGTATGACGGGGACACAACTCATGGAACTCCCTGATGACTAAACATTATGACTATCTCGCAATTGGCGGTGGCAGCGGCGGTATTGCTTCCATCAACCGTGCGGCCATGTATGGCCAAAAGTGTGCGCTGGTTGAAGCCAAGTATCTGGGCGGCACCTGCGTAAACGTGGGTTGTGTGCCGAAAAAAGTAATGTGGCACGCTGCACAAATCGCGGAAGTGATCCATCTGTATGGCCCTGACTATGGTTTTGATACCACGGTGAATAAGTTCGATTGGGGCAAACTGATCGAAAGCCGCACCGCCTATATCGACCGTATCCATCAGTCCTATGAACGTGGACTGGGCAACAATAAAGTGGATGTGATCCACGGCTTTGCCAAATTTATTGATGCGCATACCGTTGAAGTGAACGGCGAAACCATCACCGCCGATCATATCCTGATCGCAACCGGTGGCCGCCCTTCTCGCCCGAATATTCCAGGGGCAGAATACGGCATTAACTCCGATGGTTTCTTTGAATTAGATGCACTGCCAAAACGCGTGGCAGTGGTGGGTGCTGGCTATATCGCAGTAGAAATTGCCGGTGTGCTGAATGGTTTGGGCTCTGAAACCCATCTGTTCGTGCGTAAACACGCGCCTCTGCGTACCTTTGATCCAATGATCGTTGAAGCATTGGTTGAAGTGATGAACGCCGAAGGCCCGCAGTTGCACACCCAGTCAGTGCCAAAATCCGTGGTTAAAAATAGCGACGGTAGCCTGACGTTAACGCTGGAAAATGGCAAAACGTTTGAAGTTGACTGCCTGATTTGGGCCATTGGCCGTGAACCTGCCAACGACAATATCAACCTGAGCGCCGCGGGTGTCAAAACCAACGATAAAGGCTATATCACCGTTGATAAGTATCAGAATACCAACGTAAAAGGCATTTATGCCGTTGGTGATAACACCGGTGCCGTTGAGTTAACGCCGGTCGCCGTTGCTGCAGGCCGCCGCTTGTCTGAGCGTTTGTTTAACAACAAACCTGATGAGCATCTCGACTACAGCAATATTCCAACCGTAGTATTCAGCCATCCGCCAATTGGCACCGTTGGTTTAACTGAAGACCAGGCGAAAGAGCAGCATGGCGAAGACAACGTGAAGGTGTACAAATCCTCCTTCACCGCGATGTATACCGCTGTGACTCAGCACCGCCAACCGTGCCGCATGAAGCTGGTCTGCGTAGGTAAAGATGAGAAGATCGTTGGCATCCACGGTATTGGCTACGGCATGGATGAAATGCTACAGGGCTTTGCCGTTGCACTGAAAATGGGTGCAACCAAAAAAGACTTCGACAACACCGTGGCGATCCACCCAACAGGCTCGGAAGAGTTTGTAACTATGCGCTAATCATTGATGGCGCAGTAACAGAAAAGGCCGAAGATTTCTCTTCGGCCTTTTGTTTATCTTTCTCTCAGGCTTGATGTTATTGCACGATCACGAAATGTCGTGAATAAAGCTCAAAAAGTCGCTTTTACGCAGCAAAGATAGGCGCTCACGGAACTGACGCAGCTTGCTGTAGATCGACTTGTCCGCGGTATGTAGCTTGGCAGCGATACACTTCACACGCATGCCGCTCATCATGTCATCTAAGATCGTGAACGTTTCTTCAGTGACGCGACCCGGACCATTGGATGTCTGGAACGTATGCTGAACTTCTTGCGTCACAAAACGACCACCGCGCAGGACTTCCTGCACCGCTGATTCTACCGACTCAAGGGACGCTTTCTTGTTAATAAAACTTGCATTATCAATGAGTCGAATGAAATTCAGCGTATGCTCTGCCTGATTCGATGTCCAAAATACGGTGCGATAGGCATCATACGAACGTAAACCGGCCAGAGTACGAACCACCTGAAAAATAGATTGATTCAAGCTGTCTAAATCAACCATAACAATTTTGGCTCTATCAGAATCAATCACAGCCCCTTGGCCTAGAGGTGCAATTTTCTTCAATAGGCTTTTTACTCCCGCAGCAAACATAGGATCGTCAGATAAAATAGCGATCACCGCGTTATCAATATTAATGACTTCAAGCTCAGATGATGATGTGGATAATGAATTCATTTTTTATTACCTTAAATATCATCGGCAACACCACTGCGGGGTATCTTGCCTAGTAGTACATCCTTGTGATAACTCCAATCCGACGCTATGCAGCTGCAATATAAAATCAAGCAGTCATGAGATAAAAACGCAATAGGATGATTTTCAATATCATCTACAAATACCAAATGAGTGCCTTTCATCCCGTTACGTTTATTCAATCAAACGTAAACAGATAGAAAGTAAAGTGCATCGTAATTTAGGGAGGACTAATAACCAAGACATCCTCAATGCAGAATAACAGCAAGCTGAATATGATTCGGTATATCTTGGGTACAAGTTAGGCAGAAAGAAGACTCTTAACAATAACCGTGGGCGGAAATGCCTTTTGCACAAAACGAAATGTAGTCTTTTTGTGTCTGTCATGTAGGTGTACGAAAGCAAAAATCAGATTAAGAATATAGAAAAAATCATTTAATTTCATTTAGTTATTGAATTCTTTTAACATATGTTTGTTTTTTGATAGCTTTAAGCCTATTCACAGCACAACTTCAGTTATGTTACCTAGATCACAAAAAAAGCACTAAATGTTCAGAGTAAAACATGTATAGATATGCGATATTTTGCTTGCTAAACGCTAATAGTTCTCTATTGAAGAAATAAAAATGGATAACACTTTAGTTATCCATTTTTATATATGAACAAATAAATGTAATTTTAAGCAAAAAAAAGAATTTATAGGAATTAACTATCAGTTAATTCCTATTGTTTTTATTCGTGTAAAGCCCCAGCCTTAATTTTATTAATCAGGTTAACGATATTAACGTCCGTCGCTCTGCTCTTATGATAATGGGCATAAATGGTTCCCATCGGCTTCGCGTGTGGGAATTCGAGAACCTGCACATCAACCAATTTCTCAAATTCACGCGCAAAAGGTTGGCCACAAATCAGAATATAGTCTGTGGTAGCCGTCATCATCATCAAATTGAGTACCGAGGTGCTCGAGTAAATAGGCGCTTTGTTATGCGGATTCAGCACAATGTTATCTTCAAACAAAGATGGCCACATCGTTGGGCTTAAATACTCTTCCCGCTCAAGCTCCTGTAAGCTAAATCCAGCTTTAATTCGCGGGTGATCCTTGCGGCACATTACCACTGGCACCAGATCGAAAAGCGGCACATTGGTTATCATCCAATCTGCATATTTTTGCGGTGTAAAGCTAATGTCGATTTTGCGGGTACGTAGCCGAGTGATGTCTTTGGTCAAATCACCGTCATGGGTTTCATTCGTTAGGGCAACATCGTCAAAAGGATACCCTTGATGCTGCAATATGCTCGTCAAGTAATATTCAAGCATCGGGGACAAGCTCAGCTTCAAACGCGTCTGACGATTATCACCATTGCGCAGAGTGGTCGAAACACTCACCGCGCTCTGAATACTATTCAGAGCCAGCGCTAAATTGGGCGTAATGTTATAGGCCAGAGCGGTGGGTTCTAATCCTTTCTTCGTACGAATAAAAAGCGGATCGTTAAAACTATCACGCATTTTCTTGAGGGCACGACTAACCGACGCCGTTGAACTATTCAGCAGCTCTGCCGCTAAGGTGACACTGCGTGTATCCATCACCGTAAGAAAAATTCGGATAACGCTAACATCAATATCGAGCATGCCTTTACCTTGAATCGTTAGCTGAGGACGAATATAAATCAAAAACTATTTCCTATTCGTCTATACCCTAAATAATTTAAGTTGCTTGAAGGCTGCAAACCGGTAAATTCTTGTCGCCTCACCCAAGCCTGTGAATTGGTTGATTATGCATGGCCAACACACCTCTTACTAAGAGTTGAAAAATAGTAATTGAACGGTCTAATTATGCCATAACATACTGAATTGCACTCATTAAATAAAAAACCTGCCTCACAGATTCTTTGTTTAATTTTTAGCTTACCCCCGATATTACTCTCTATTTTTTCGTCATATTATGCAATCTATGTCGTAATTTACTCAGTTCGAGTTAAATTAGCAGAATATTCTTAATACTCCCGGCTTAATGACGAAAAAAATGGCATTAAAAGCCATCAGAAAATATTTATTAACCTAGATTTTCTCTTCACCTATTTTGCCTTACAGCTCGACTCTGCTAGGATCTAGATTATTCGCCCATCCTGACGTGAGAAATTAAGCGCCTGAATTTGCCTATGTTCCCAAACGCAGACAGGTGAAAATGCTTATGCCAAAAGAATTAGACCACAAAAGCAGTAAAGCAACCGTCACCACCCAAGTGGTGAAAACGCTGGATAAAGCCAATGGCGTCATGGACTGGTTCAAAGCCATTCCCAGCGTGGCCCATGTTATCCGCGCAGTTGATCGTTTTAATGACCGACTGGGCAGTCAGTTCGGTGCAGCGATTACCTACTTTTCGTTTTTATCTCTTATCCCTATTTTGATGGTGTCGTTTGCCGCCGTCGGTTTTGTACTTGCCTCAAATCCCGATTTGCTTACTGAACTGATTAACAAAATAGTCAGCAGTATCAGCGATCCAAATTTAGCAACGACCCTGAAAAATACCGTGAATACCGCCATCCAGCAGCGCACCACCGTGGGATTAACCGGTTTAGCCATTGCGCTCTATTCAGGCATTAGTTGGATGGGAAATCTGCGTGAGGCGATTCGCGCGCAGTCTCGAGAGGTTTGGGAGCGCAATCCACAGGATCAGGAAAAATTCTACTTTCGCTACCTGCGCGATTTTATCTCGCTTACGGGTCTAGTGATTGCGTTAATCGTTTCACTTTCTTTTACGTCTATCGCCGGTGCCGCGCAGGCTTCTATTGTTCGCGCCTTAGGTTTAGACGGCATTGAATGGTTACGCCCCGTAATGACGGCAATTGCGCTGTCTATTTCGATCATGGCTAACTATCTGTTGTTCCTTTGGATTTTCTTAGTATTACCGCGTCATAAGCCAAAGAAAAAAGCGTTGCTGCGTGGAACCTTAATTGCGGCTATTGGCTTTGAAGTGATTAAATTTGTGATGACGTGGACATTGCCTAGCCTTGCACGCTCACCTTCCGGTGCGGCGTTTGGCTCGGTCATTGGCCTGATGGCTTTCTTCTATTTCTTCGCCCGCTTAACGCTATTTTGCGCCGCGTGGATTGCCACCGCCAACTATGACGGCGACACCACCGTAGAACGCAAAAATCCACAGCCATAAGTTATTCCACGCCAAGCTTCCCTGTGCAAAGAGGGGAAGCTTGGCAGATATCTTTACCACTCAGTCACTTGTGCAGCGGATATCTCTCCGTCAAAAAATCCAGAAAACAGCGAATACGTGCCGAAAGCTGACTATTTCGATAATACACCGCATGAATTGACTGATATGTCTCCAAGGTGTGCTCGGCAAGCACCTGCACCAAACGCCCTTCAGCAATATCCTGATGCGTCATAAAATCAGAAAGACATACAATTCCCCGCCCGTTTATCGCCAAATGACGCAGCGTTTCACCGCTGGATGCCGCAATGTTAGGCGTAACGGAAAATGTCGCGCACTGGCTCTGCTTAAGCGGCCACTGGTTAAGTGATTGTGGCTGGGTAAAGCCTAACAGCCGATGTTCACTCAGTTCTTCTACCCGCTCTGGGGTACCAAATTTTTGCAGGTATTCCGGCGCAGCCAGCACCTTCAATCCCGAACGCCCAATAGGACGCGCGTGCAGACTTGAGTCTTGCAGAGTCCCAATGCGGATCGCCACATCGGTGCGCTGTTCCAGTAAATCGATAATTTGGTCGCTAGTATTCAACTCCAAATCAATCTCTGGAAACTGCGCAGTGAACTCTTCAATCAGAGGAACCACTACATGCAGCATAAACGGCGATGCGGCGTTTATGCGCAGACGACCAGCCGGACGATGCCGCTGCAAGGCCAACTGCTCTTCTGCTTCTTCAATCGCTTCGAGAATAGCGCGTGCGCGATCGAGAAAAATTCGCCCTTCTTCGGTTAAATCAATGCGCCGCGTGGTGCGGTTAAGCAGCGTGGTTTCTAGCTTTTGTTCTAAACGCCCTAGCGCACGGCTAATACCGCTGGGCGTTTGACCTAACTGCTCTGCGGCGCCGGTCAGGCTTCCCGCATCGACAACGGCGACAAAAGCCACCAGCTCTTCGGTTGTTGTTTTCATTGTTGCTCACCAATCAATTATCTTGTGAGTATAGACCTATTTTTCTGCAAAAATAATCCGTGCAAACTCAGCGCCATCAATTATTCATACCCAAGAGATTTCAAACCCCGCTGTCTGTGGCTTGAAAGATGAAGAGGATAGGAGTTTGCAGTTATGCCATTAGCTCTGTTTGCACTGACCATCAGTGCGTTTGCCATCGGCACCACGGAGTTTGTTATCGTGGGCCTGATCCCAACTATCGCCGCAGATTTGCAGGTTTCCCTGCCGTCTGCTGGCCTGCTTGTGAGTTTATATGCGCTCGGTGTTGCCATCGGAGCACCGGTGCTCACCGCGTTAACCGGCCGTATGCCGCGTAAAACGCTGCTGATTGGCCTGATGGTGCTGTTTACTCTCGGTAACCTGTTAGCGTGGAAAGCGCCCGGCTATATGTCGCTGATGACCGCTCGCGTGCTGACCGGCTTAGCCCACGGGGTCTTTTTCTCCATCGGTTCTACGCTGGCCACCAGCCTAGTGCCGAAAGAAAAAGCCGCCAGCGCCATCGCAATTATGTTCACCGGTTTAACCGTGGCACTAGTCACCGGCGTACCTTTAGGGACGTTCATTGGCCAACATTTTGGCTGGCATGAAACCTTCTTGGCGGTTTCGCTGCTGGGGATTATCGCCCTTATCGGTAGCCTGATTTTCGTGCCTAACGGTTTAAAACATACGCCACCGGCTTCCATCGCTCGTCAGTTGACCATCTTGAAACAGCCACGCTTGTTGATGGTCTACGCTAAAACCGCATTGGGCTACGGCGGTAACTTTGTGGTCTTCACTTTCCTTGCGCCTATTTTGCAGCAGGTCAGTGGATTTAGCGCCAGCGCCGTAACGTGGGTAATGCTGATTTACGGAGTATCTGTGGCAGCAGGTAACCTGTGGGGTGGACGCTTAGCCGACCGTATGGGCCCAATTAAAGCACTACAAATTATTTTCTTACTGTTAGCCGCCGTACTTGCCGTGTTTAGCTTCACCGCACACAGTCCAGTGCTGGCCTTGATTACCGTATTGTTCTGGGGTGCAGTCGCCTTTGGTAACGTCCCTGGTTTACAGGTTTATGTGGTGCAACAGGCAGAACGCTATGCCCCTCACGCCGTTGACGTCGCTTCTGGTTTGAACATCGCAGCCTTTAACCTCGGCATCGCCGGTGGTGCATGGGTCGGCGGTATGATCGTTGAGAACTATGGCCTGATGGTGACACCGTGGGTTGGTGCAATCGTAGTCTTACTGGCATTTGGTATGACTCGTTGGAGCGGCGCATTAGACAAACGTGCATGTGCTCAGTAAGGTAAGCGTCCTTTAGACCACTTTATTGGGAAGTTTGGTAATGATGAGATTTCAGCGCAAAACAGGATTCATCGTACTACTTGTTATTGTGCTCCTCGTCATTACCGGCTTCTTCTTCCTTCAGCCCTCGCATCCCGATGCTCTGTGGAAAATTGTCAGCCAACAGTGTGTACCGCATCAACAACAACGACAAAACCCAAGTCCCTGTGCCGAGGTCAACCTTGCACAGAGATTTGTGGTATTTAAAGACCGCAACGGCCCCCTGCAATATCTATTGATGCCAACCGCCAAGGTCACGGGCATTGAATCGCCCCTCTTATTAAACCCACAGCAACCCAACTATTTTGCCGCCGCATGGCAGCAGCGCGATTGGCTGTCAAAGCGTTATGGCAAACCAGTGCCGGATGACCTGCTGTCATTCACCATTAATTCTGAATATGGTCGAACGCAAAATCAGCTGCATATCCATATGTCCTGTACGAAACCTAAGGTACTTGCACGGATTACGGCTTTAACACCTTCACTCTCATCACAGTGGCAACCAGTACAGATTGGGATCAATAACCACAGTTATTGGGCACGCACGCTCGACAAAAACGCACTGGCAAAAAATAGCCCCTTCATTCTGTTAGCCGAAGGCTTACCGCAGGCGCGGGAAAACATGGGAGCGTTTGGATTGGCATTGCTCCCTACTGCTGAGGGCAACTTTGTGCTGTTAGCCACCCAGCGTGAATGGTGGCGATTGAACTTAGCATCGATTGAAGAAATACAAGATCACAGCTGTGCAAACCTTGCCGCTCGCGTAAAAAACTCTCAATAAATTTAAGCCTAACCTCAAGCTCTCTTGTATAAAAAGAGAGCTTCTGTTTTTATGATTAAGAAATATAAAGATAATCTTATTGTTTTTGATCGCTTGGGAGGGCGTATGGAATACTACGGATACGTTTTGGTGAAGTTTATTTTGGGATTCGCCATTGTGATTACGCACCTGAATTTTTCAGGTAAAACTCAGCTGTCGCAAATGACACCGGTCGATTTTATCGGCAACTTTGTACTAGGTGGCATTATTGGCGGCGTTATCTACAGCGATGCTATTCCTCTTTATCAATACATTATCGTGCTGCTCATCGGCGTAGGTTTAATCTCATTGCTGAATGCAATCAGTAAGCATGTCTATTTCTTTCGTTCAGTCACCATCGGCGATCCCATTCCTATCATTAAAAAGGGTCGTTTCCTGATGGAGAATATCCTGACTAAGAAAAACAAAATCGATATTTTAAACGTGTCATCGCAGCTACATGCTCAAGGTATTCATTCGTTCCAAGAAATCAACTATGCCCAAATAGAGCCAAGCGGACAGCTTACCGTCGTATGTGAAGGGGCTCAAATGCCGTCGATCATTCTTATGAAAGATGGGCGTTTACGCTCTTATGAGCTCAACCAAATAGAAAAAGACGAAGCATGGATGGAGCAAGAACTAGAACGCTGCGGTATCAAAGCTGAAGATGTCTTTATCGCGGAATTTTGGGACGGAAAACTGATGTTTATTCTTCGCGATGGCGAAATCGTTCGTTAACCCATAAAACATCGGGGCGGAAATCCGCCCCGAGATTACATCTAGCTGCGGATCTTACGGTAGATAAACAACACCACCAGAGCACCAATAACGGCAACGATAAAACTGCCGAAATTAAAGCCATCGACTCGACCGTAGCCAAAGAAGGTGCTGATATAACCACCAACAACGGCACCCACAACCCCAAGGATCACGGTAACAATAAACCCACCGCCGTCTTTCCCCGGCATAATCCATTTAGCCAGAATACCGGCAATAAGCCCGAAAATAATCCACGAAAGGATACCCATACACTCCCCCTAAATTTACTGATTAAAAATAATCTTACCCACACCTAAATTATAGTGCGCCTTACGCTACGGATTGGCATTTGTCTTTGGCGTTTCATTTGACGCTGGAGCTACACCATTCTGAGCAGGTGGGTTTTGCTTCATGCTGTCTTTAATCGCCTGAGTTTTGGTTTGAGCATCGGCGGAAAGATCGTTCGCACCGCTGATGGCGCTCTCTTTAATCGTCTTAGCCTGATCGATTATTTGATCGCTCTGCTGCTTGGCCTGCTGCTCTATGGATTTGGCCTTAGCTTTCGCATCATCCGTAAGGGCATCGGCGCGTTTTTCGGCCTCACTTTTAATCGCTTTAGCTTTATCGCTGAGTTGATCGGCCTGCACATCCGCTTCTTTCTTCAGCTCATTGGCTTTTTGCTTAGCGGCATCGGTAATTTGATCGGCTTTATTATCCGCAGCGTCTTTAATTTGTTCCGCGTTGTCTTTCGCTTTATCAAGATTGGCATCAACTTTAGTGGAATCGTCACAGCCCGCGACAACCAACCCAATAAAAGAAGCTAACAGGACTTTATTCCATACTTTCATCATCCGTTTTCCTTGATATCTGTGTGTATTAAAAATGAACAACACAATCATGTTGTTACACCCAGAAAGCATAGTACAAATTCTCTGCCTCGCCAGTAATGGCGAGGCGATTGGCTATTTTTTCATCCCTTTCAGCATGCCACCGCACTGGTTAGAGTCCACATCACTAGGGGAAATCAACGCCAGCAAAGCTGCTGCGGGGGCAACCACAGCACCAAGCGCCACGGCAGCTACGCCGCGCGCAATCAGCGGCCCAGCTTTAACGCCCGCATCAGGATGCTTGAATGTGCCCTTCACATACAATGGCGAACGCAGGGTCAGAACCCGCATGCCTTTGCTTTCGGGATCGACAGACAAATCCATACGTTCGGTAGCCAAATTGACGTTACCCGAAATATTGATCACCGCATTTTCGGTGTCGAACACAAACAGGCGAGTCGCGGCTAAACCATTTTTAATGCCGATATCCGCTGCCGCGCAGTTGATCTTCACCTCATCATCACCAAACAGCTTACCAACCAGATAATTACCCACGTTCAGGCCCGCAATTTCCATCAGGTTGCGACTTATCACACCATCGTTGATTAGGAGACGTACATCACCGTTGCTGGTAGCCAGCAAGTCAGCCACCGAGTTGCCCGTACCGCTGATTTTGGCATCGCCGTTGAGCTGTCCTAAGCTACGGCGCATCGACTCAACGTTAGGCAATAGCTTTTGTAACTGGAAACCACGCGCATGCAGATCCGCCATACCGCGCATTGGCGTGCGTTGTCCTTCCAAGCGAATTGTCGAATTCAAATTACCGCCAGCCACGCCAAAACGCAGCGGATCCATTAACAACGTGCCATTGTTGAGCACCAAATGGGTGTAAAGATCGCTAAGCGGCAGAGATTCGCCGTGTTCAATCCGTTTGGCGGTAAATTTAACGTCGGCATCCATCGTCGACCACTGCTTAGTATCAAATTTATCCGCGGGTAAAACTTTGTCAGACGGCTGTGTGGCTTTATCGCCTCGGTTCACCTTTTCCTGATTGGAATCGGCACCGATCAGCGGCGCTAAATCAGCAAAACGGAGCTGGTTAGACACCAGCTCGCCGTTCAGTGAAGGACGTGGCTTGCTCACTTGATAGCTAAGGCTACCGTGAATATCACTATCGCCAATTTTACCGTTGAAGTTTTGATAGCGATAAATCGCGCCTTTAGCGCGTTTAAGCTCGGCGCTTAAGTGGCCATCGGTGGAATAAGGCGGGGTATCAGGTAACACGATTCCAGTCAGTTTATGCAGCTGACTTAAGCTCTGGCCGGAGAACTGTAATCGCAGATCCAGCGCACCTAAATTCAGTGGATCGCTGAGCGTACCGGCAACCGCAACTCGGGTTTTGCCTGAACGCACATCGGCCTGTAGTGGAAATAAACCATCAGGATCGCGCAGCGCCAGCATGCCGCCAATCTTGCCGCTACCTGAGAGCGATTCGCCGTTATATGTTCCATCGACTTTCCAGCCAAAAACATAATCAGGTGCTTTTTTACCAGCGACTTTTTTCGCCGCACCGCTGTTTCCCATCACCTCCCTAAACGGCAACGGTTTCCCCAACGGATCGACGGTGGCTTTAAATTTTGCATGAGCGATCGCATCGTCATAGGCGATCACACCCTGATCAAACACGATGTCATCGATCTTAAAAGACCACGCAGACTTTTGATCTTTGGCTTGATCGTCCGTTGATGAATTAGCGAGTTCAAACGTCCAGTTATTCTTACCATTCGCGAGCCTACGCAGTGAAGCATCTGGCTGTTTGAGTTTAATGCGGGGGATATAAACCTGTTTGCCGAGTAGCGCTAGCGGGGCGAGGCTGGCATCAACCCGTTCCAACGTAACCATCGAGACCGCGGGGATCTCCGGTGGATTGCCGAGCACAATATCTTCAGCGTGAATATGCGGCCAAGGCACCCAAGAACGCCAGCCCGTTTCATCGGTCGGGCGTGCCCAATCCACGCCAAGATCGCCTCGAATAGCGAACGGCCGATTAAGTTCTGTAGAGACTTTCTTATTGATCGTCGGCTTGAGGCGGTTCCAATCAAAGGTCATTACAAAGACAACGATCCCAACGATCAATACCACTAAGATCCCTGCTAACCAGCTAAATGCTTTTCCTGTTCTGGTCATGGCATATCCTAAATATTTAATCTAATTGATGATGTTTCCCACACATAACCATAGGTTAAATATTAAAGATATGCCCGTTTACGGGCAAAACAGAAGGCTTGCTACCCGTAAAAACTATTCGCGAAAGAACGTGGGTAATTGATGCAGAGAGTCGAACCGATTCGGACGTGAGAGGTAGAAACCCTGCGCAGCACAGGCCTCTGAACGTTTTACTAACATCCATTCCTGAGGGGTTTCAACACCCTCGACAATAACACCTTTGGTATAACGGCTCATCAGCGCCACTAATGCATAAAACAGCCTAACACCCTCATGGCTTTCACGTAAAAACGAGAACAGCGCACGATCGAGTTTGACGAACTCATAGCGGCACTCCATCAGCGAAGAGAAATTTGCTAACCCGCTGCCGAAATCATCAAGCCATAAACGATGCACATCTTCTAGCGACTGAATGGGGATAGTCAGCGCCGCATACGCATGTTCAACCATTTCAAAGCGCAAATAGGGCATACTTTCCAGCAGATTACGTGCTTCTGGCAATAGCTGAATAGACTGCAGAGTTTGTCCATCAACGTTCACAGATACCAACAAATCGCGCTGCTGAATAAAGCTATGCCAATGCTGAATCAGTCTAAGCTGTTCCAGCACCACATCTTCACGCAGATCCTGTGAGATTTGCTCGAAATAATCTTCAGGCGATAAGCGGCAATCAGGATTATCAGGGTGGTAAACCGCTGTCAGCAATTCAATCGCTAACGGCACACCGCTGGTACAGTAAATAGGCTGGAAGGTATAGCTTCTCTGGCACTGGCTCCAGAAATTTCGCTCGCGGGTAGGCTCCAGTGTGGGCAACGTGGGCATAATCCACCCCGCCTCGATTGTCTTGCCAATTTTCATGTATCCACCATCCGCATACATCATGTGAGAACCACTTTCGTTGCCCTGACGGACAATGAACAAAATCAGTTATCGGCAAGGATCCTTAAATCTTTATAGCCAAAATAATTCAAGTGACTTGAATACGGCTAACGAATCAGCGGTAACCAAATAGCGGAGCTTGGCAAATGAGCTACGCTATTAATTCGTTTTATGGGAATTTATTAGCCTATTTTTTTACACCAATGGAGTATCAAAATGCCTTTCGTTAATATCAAAATCACTCGTGAAGGTGCCACTACCGAACAAAAAGAAGCACTGATTGCCGGTGTCACACAGTTACTGGTCGATACGATGGGGAAAAACCCAGCCACCACCGTGGTTATCATTGAGGAAGTCGAAACCGATAACTGGGGAATTGGCGGAAAAAGCGTGACCGAGCTGCGCAAGAAAAAGTAGCGCCTAGATAGCAAGATCGAAAACTATCGGTTCACCGTGAGATGAGGCATTCAACCACGAATGCCCCTTTTTTAGATCCACATCATATAAAAATAGAACACTGTTTTATTTATATTGACGCTGAGTTTTCCAACGGGGAAACTAAGATAACTGCGTTTTTACGACCTCAATAAAACAGGCTTTCCTTCATGACCATTGCTTCCCATTCCAATGCAAAAATTGCCGTTATCGGCGAATGTATGATTGAACTGTCGCAAAAAGGTGCGGATCTTTCCCGTGGCTTTGGTGGCGACACGCTGAATACCTCGGTTTATCTTTCACGTCAGGTGCCTGAAAATGAACTGGCCGTGCACTATGTCACCGCGTTAGGTACCGATACGTTCAGCAACGAAATGTTGGATGCGTGGCAGCGTGAAGGGGTAAAAACAGAGTTAACCCAGCGCTTGGATAACAAACTTCCCGGCCTCTATTTTATTGAAACTGATGCCAGCGGCGAGCGTACCTTTTACTACTGGCGCAACGATGCTGCTGCGCGCTATTGGCTAGATGGCGAAAACGCCGATGCGATTTGTGACCAATTAGCCCAGTTTGATTATCTCTATCTCAGCGGAATTAGCCTCGCGATCCTCAACGACAATAGTCGTGAGCGCTTACTCACTTTATTAAAACGCTGTCGCGCCAACGGGGGCAAAGTTATTTTTGATAATAACTACCGTCCACGTCTGTGGCAGAACATCGAACAAACACAAGCAGCCTATACCGCCATGCTTGCCTGCACCGATATCGCCTTTTTAACGCTGGATGATGAGGATCTGCTATGGGGTCAAAAACCTGCAGATGAGGTCATTGCACGCACTCACGCGCTAGGCGTGAGCGAAGTGGTGATTAAGCGCGGTGCTGATTCTTGTATGGTCTCAGTCGACGGGCAAACCGTAGATGTACCCGCGGTTAAACTCCCCAAAGAAAAAGTGGTTGATACCACTGCCGCAGGTGACTCATTCAGCGCCGGTTATTTATCAGTCCGCCTACTTGGTGGAACACCAACCGCATCGGCACAGCGCGGACATCAAACCGCTAGCACCGTCATCCAGTACCGTGGTGCTATCATCCCGCAGGAAGCAATGCCTCGCCAATAATCTTTCGATGTCCCATCCTTCCCCTTTATAAGGAAAAGGATGGGAAATCATACCTTTAACAGTCTTCCTGAAATCTATTGGGCTGAAGTTGGCTCTTCTTTTGCCGCCGGGTCCGCCTGTGGTGCAGTAGCGGAAGATGACACATCTTCTGGCACTGCATCAGTGGCCGCCGAGGCATCTTCCATGTTCAGCCCCATGGTATTGTTGTAGACGTCACGCAACGCCTTCACGTTTTCCTCAGGTTCACCGCGTGGCTGGCGCAAGATCAAGGTGGGTTCACGAGAAAGCTGGTTATGCAGCTCCTGATTCAAATCATCCAGAGACAGCGTTGCCAAGAAACTCTGACGCAGCTTTTGGTAGGTTTCAGGAGAAATATCCACTACACCGCTTTGCTGCGAACGCAAATGCTGGCTCATCAGAACATCGGTGTCCGTACGCGCATAAGTCGCAAACAGCTTGGTTAGCTGATCTTTCTTCTGCGCAATCATGGTGTCGAATTCCTGCTGCGTAACGCCGTCATCATGCACCGCAGACATTTCCGTAGCGATAAAGCTCAGAGCCTTATTCAGGTTGGCCTGCGTAGTTGACAGATGGATAGCGCACTGAGAACGCTGATATTGCACCTGACAATCAAACATCAGATTGACCGACCCTTTCAGATCGCTGTTTGCCAACACCTGCTGTAAATGGCTGAACAGCGCTTCGCGAGCAAAATCACTTTTCCAGTAACGTTGAAGAACCTGAGAATCACGGATTGGCTGCCAAGGCACATCCCACGTGATCGACAGCGTATCCTGCTGCGCATTCTCGGCAATCAGGTTAATTGGCGTAGTCGGCAGCGGAGCCAGCGTTGGTAAGGTGGCTGGCGTTTCACGCTTGCCTTTCAAATCGGCAAAAGCCTTGTTGATCTGCTCGCTCAGAGAGCGGGAATCAACGTTACCAACCACGTAAAGCGTCATGGCGTCTGGCGTATACCACTGCTGATAAAAAGCCTTCAGCTGTTGAGTATCTACCGGACGATTTGGCCCCTGACCAGGCTCATGCCCAAGCATCGTTGAGCCTTTGAGACGAAGACGCCATAACGGATCGTTGGCGTCAGAAGGCAGCGTCGCCACTAAATTTTCTGGAGATTGCAGGGCGCTAATCACCGTATTGCTATCAATATTCAGCTTGCCGGCGGTATTCGCCAGCCACTGCAACGCTTCTTTCAGCAGCTCAGGGCGGTTATTCGGCAAGCTTAAATTGTATGCGGTGTAATCATAAGAGCTCACCGCCGGAGGTAACGGGCGCTGAGGGTCGATACTCTGCTGCCAGAACGATTGGAGCTGGCTCGCAGTAAAGTTATCGCTATGCGTTAATGCTAAACGCGGCAACAGATGGGCAAAGCCCACCTGCTGATTTGATTCTACAAGTGAGCCAGTGCTCACTATCATACGCAACTCAATCCGATCGGATGGGCGCTGTGGTGTGGCTAACAACTGCCATGAAAAACCATTATCCAGTTTTCCTTCCTGCCACGCGGGATCGGGCTGTAGTGCTTCAGAATGCACAGAGCTGCTGGCCGCTGCCAACAACAATCCACCAACCATGAGCCGAATTTTGGTGCCTTGCATGTGAACCCCTACTAAATACTGACAAAAATGTGCGAATTCCCCTGAGGAAGATAACCCATCTGGCCTGTAAAAACGGCTAACTCAACGCGATGAGTCAAGCATCGATTTTTAGACCACAAGAGTGGGATTATGTCACCCGACAGAGAGAAAAAAAGTTCTAAACAACATCGACACCAAACAACAAAAGGCTCAGAAAGGTCGCAAGTTAGGATCGCTCGCGCATCTGAAACCGAAAGTATGACGAATGAGTTGTTGTAGAAATGAATGGGCACATTATAAAGATGCCCCCGCTCGCATCAAGCGAATGGGGGCAATCCGTCATGTTCGGTAACAAAAACCGAGGAATAGGAGGGTTATAGGGTCTGTGTTTGGGCTGCGTTGCGGTCTTTTTTACCTAAAACCGCTTTCATTTGTTTTTCATCCAGCTGGCGAACACGCTTCGCAACCACAATTGTCGCCACGCCGTTACCAATCAGATTCGTCAACGCACGCGCTTCTGACATAAAGCGGTCAATACCAAGAATCAGCGCCAAACCCGCTACCGGTAGATGCCCTACCGCTGAAATGGTCGCTGCCAGAACGATGAACCCACTTCCGGTTACACCTGCGGCCCCCTTCGATGACAGCAATAGAACCACCAGCAAGGTAATTTGATGCCAGATATCCATGTGTGAGTTGGTTGCCTGCGCAATAAACACCGCCGCCATGGTCAGGTAAATCGAAGTGCCATCGAGGTTAAAGGAGTATCCGGTGGGTATTACTAACCCCACGACCGATTTCTTACAGCCTACTTTCTCCATCTTATCCAGCATGCGCGGCAGCGCAGATTCAGAGGAGGAAGTCCCTAATACAATCAGCAGCTCTTCTTTGATGTAGGCAATGAAGCGGAAGATACTGAATCCGGTGGCCTTGGCGATGGAACCCAACACAAACACCACAAACAGCACGCAGGTGATATAGAAGCAGATAATTAACTGCCCCAACTGCACCAGCGTTCCGACGCCGTATTTACCAATGGTAAAGGCCATCGCACCGAATGCACCGATTGGAGCCAGTTTCATAATCATGTTAATGATGCCGAAAATGACCTTCGAGAAGCTGTCGATGAAGTTAAACATCATCTGTCCTTTCTCGCCCAAATGATGCAGCGCAAAACCAAACATCACGGCAAACAGCAGAACCTGAAGGATATTCCCACTCGCAAAGGCACCAATGACGCTGCCTGGAATAATATCCATGATGAAGGCAACCAAGCCCTGTTGCGCTGCCTGATCGGCATAGACCGCCACCGCTTTGGCATCCAACGCGGCAGGATCGACGTTCATACCCGCGCCCGGCTGGACAATGTTCACGATCACCAAGCCAATAATCAGGGCAATAGTACTCACGACTTCAAAATAAAGCAGAGCAATTGCGCCGGTACGGCCAACGGCCTTCATGCTTTCCATACCTGCAATCCCAGTTACCACCGTACAGAAGATAACTGGAGCAATAATCATTTTGATCAGTTTAACGAATCCGTCGCCCAGAGGTTTCATCTGTGCGCCGAGGTCAGGGTAGAAATGGCCTAGTAATATCCCCAGAGAAATAGCTAATAACACCTGGAAATAGAGGCTTTTAAAAAGTTTTTTTTTCATATTTATACACTTCCTTATCGGGTACGCACGCATCAGATACAACGCACTAAAGGCCGGGGTTACACTCGGTACAACCATCCTTTATGACTCTGTACTGCGTTGGACGCAAAATAACACCGGCGTAACAATATGGAAATGCAATGTTGTAATTAGTAACCAAATTTTATCATTTTTATGAGCTGAAACGCATCAAACCCGCAACGAAAAAAGGGTTATCACTACAAAGGGAAGGGATTTTTATGGAAGGATGGCCAGCGAACTGGCCATAATCAGTTGTTTACTAAGCGTAATCTTTAAATAAGAAAATACTTTCTCTCAAATTCTTCCTGCGGTAACGCAGGAGAGAACCAGTAGCCTTGCGCATAGTAGATACCGTGTTCAAGCAGCCACTCACATTGCATATGGGATTCAACACCCTCGGCTACTACGTCTAACGCCAGCACATCGGCAATGGACGCCACAATACGAACCAAAGCGTCATCGGCAGGGATCTGGTCGACAAAGTTTTTATCGATCTTAATAATGTCCACCGGCAGATGCTGCAAGTAGTTCAAGCCAGCGTAACCCATACCAAAATCATCTAAAGCAATCTTGATACCGATTTTGCGCAAACGCGCCAACATCTCTGCGGCCTGCTCCATATTGCTGATATAAGCCGTTTCCGTTACCTCAAGATGCAGCATGTGCGGATCGAGTTGGTACTCTCGCAACATTTTTTCCAGCAGCTCAACGTAACTGAGATTAGCAATCTGAATACCTGAAACGTTTAGCGAAATCGGTACGCCGATATTCTGCTTTTGCCAAGCCGACAGTATTTTCATCGACTCGCTAATCACCCATTCATCCAGCGCTTCTATGCCACCCACTTCTTCCGCCAACGGGATAAATTCAGAAGGTAAAGTCAGTTCGCCGTCTTTGCGATTCCAGCGGATCAGCGCTTCTGCACCTGCCAAACGCCCTGTACGCAAGTCAATCTGCGGTTGAAGATAAAGAGAGAAGTCGCCTTGGGTGAGCGCGTTCATAATTTCAGTTTCTTTGGTTAACCGCTCTTTAGCCTTGCGGGCCAGCCTCGGTTCAAAGAACAGGATTTGGTTTTTGCCTTCACGCATCGCCATATTCATAGCGGAACTTGCCTGACTCAAGAGAAGTTCAGCCTCTTTTTTGGCATCCATCGTCTCTTCAGCATTTGGCTGATAAAACGATATCCCAATGCTAGCCGTAGGCCGTAGCGCCAACGTTTCCAGATCAAGCTGCCGCGTAATGGAGTCCATCAGGTTTTTCGCCAAGAGCA